>DNDT01000455.1 GCA_003487525.1 Flavobacteriales bacterium | reverse complement strand
TAAACGGCATTTTGAACAGACCGGATGGGAATATTTTCGACGAACTGAATGTCATTTCTTCGCTGGTTAAAAAGACTGAAAGTCACGTCAGCCGGCTCAAAGAAGTAGACGAACGACTGCACAGTCTGATCATTGAGCTCGAGGACATAAGGCGGGAAATGGAACAGATTTCAGACAGCACCAGTTACGATCCTGATCGCCTGAGCATTGTCGAAGACAGGTTAAGTCTGATTTATAAGCTGGAACAGAAACACAGGGTGAACAGCATTCAGGAACTCATTGATATACGAAACAGACTGGAACTGGAATTTGAGCAGATCAGCAACATCGATGAGCAAATCGAAGAGTCCAACAAGAAACGGACCCTTCTCAGAGAGTCCCTTACCGGGTTGGCAAATGAGCTCAGTGCCGCAAGGAAAACAGCGGCAAATGAGTTTGGCAAAAAGGTTCTGGCCAACATGCATCGCCTGGGAATGGATAAAACCGTCTTCGAAATCAGTGTCGACAGCTCAGGTGAAACGGGGACAGACGGAAAAGATGTCATTGAATTCCTGTTTTCGGCCAATACCGGCGTGAAGGTGAAACCAATTGCAAAGGTAGCCTCGGGTGGGGAATTGTCGAGGTTAATGTTGAGTATCAAAGCGGCTTTGGCGGAACGAACCGAACTGGCATCCATCATTTTCGACGAAATAGACACGGGTATCTCCGGCGATGTAGCCGATAAAATGGGTAGTATTTTTCTTGAAATGGGAAAAAACACCCAGGTTATCGCCATTACGCACCTTCCTCAGATTGCTGCAAAAGGAGCCAGGCAACTTAAAGTGTACAAAGAAGAGAAAAATGGCGTTACCGAAACACGTATAAAACCACTTGATCCCGAAGAAAGAATGCAGGAGATAGCCCGATTGCTTAGTGGTGAAGGAGTTAGCCACGAAGCACTCGAAAATGCAAAGGTCTTGCTCGGTGCATCATGACGCTGTGCTTTTTTTATATTTGCAGCCTGAACAGTTAAATAATTCGAATTATGGGGCACAATCTGCTCAAGGGTAAAAAAGGCATCATTTTTGGTGCATTGAACAGTAATTCCATTGCATGGAAGACTGCAGAAAGGTGCCACGAAGAAGGGGCTCAGTTTGTTTTGACCAATGCCCCGATCGCCATGAGAATGGGCGAGATAAACGAACTTGCCGAAAAAACAAAATCACCCATTATTCCTGCGGATGCTACTTCGATGGATGACCTTAAAGCCTTGTTTGAAGGGTCAATGGAAAAGCTTGGAGGAAAAATCGATTTTGTGCTTCATTCCATCGGAATGTCTCCAAATGTTAGAAAATCAAGGGAATACACAGATCTTAATTATGAGTACTTCCATAAAACATTGGATGTATCGGGCCTTAGCTTGCATCGTACGCTTCAGACTGCCTATAAACTGGATGCGCTGAATGATTGGGCCTCAGTCGTAGCCTTGTCCTACATTGCCGCCCAGCGGACATTCCCCGATTACAGTGACATGGCCGAAGCCAAGAGCCTGTTGGAATCCATTGCGCGCAGCTTCGGGTATCATTACGGAAAGAAGAAAAAGGTGCGTATTAACACGATCTCGCAATCGCCAACCCAGACTACAGCCGGAAGCGGGGTAGGGGGCTTTGATTCATTTGTCAAGTATGCCGACGACATGTCGCCTTTGGGCAACGCATCAGCCCTTGACTGCGCCAATTACACCGTAAGTCTGTTCTCCGATCTCACCAGGTATGTGACCATGCAGAATCTTTTCCACGATGGTGGATTCTCCAATGTCGGTATCTCGAGGGATGTGATGCAGAAGTTCATGAAATAAAGCCCTGATTTCATAACTGGGTAGCCTAAAGTATTTTTCATATCTTTATGGAAATGAAGCAAGCATCTGTTATATTGCTTATGTTTCTCACTGTGTCTGTTCAATCTCAGAACGCAGCAAAGCTTGGTGAAATTTACGATTTTGAAATAGGCGATGTCTTTCACTTTGTAAACGAGGGGGGGAGCCTGATGCAGGTCCACGGAAGGTTTATCGAACGCTTTGAGATTACCGATAAATACTATAATCAGGATTCCAGCATTGTTTTTTATGAACAGACGGGAACCAAATATGAGGATTTTCCAAACACCGGTTCCGAAAGTTTTGTGAAAACGGTGAGCTATGTTCTCAACGACACACTGGAAGGCATAGACAGTGTTTATTCGGATTCCACCCGGTTTAACGGGCGCACCGTTTATTTGGATGATGAATGGGGTTTTGATACAGGATATGACAATGTTTACATAACAGGTTGTGGAAAAGAACACCACGATTTTGATCCATGGGCCAGTTACTATTACATTGACCTTGCATATTTCAAAAAAGGAGCTGAAGAATGGGGGACACCCGTTTTCGTCGGAATGGAAAGTCCGGATGAACCGCTTGAAATAGGTGTTTATCCGAACCCCGTGTCAGATCAATTGCACTTGTTTTCAGATGGTTTGCCCCCTGCGATGGGAACAACCAGGATTTATTCGATCTATGGGGTGGAGGTGGGCAACTCAAAAATACATGGAGGGAAGGATGTCTGTTTTGATGTCTCCGGATTGGATCCGGGAACCTACCTGCTTCGGATCACTTTTGACGACCTTAAAATCAGGAAGTCTGTTACGTTCATTAAAAAATGAAGACACTTCTTTGTTTGTCCTTTCTTTTTATTGTCAATTGCCTCACGGCTCAAAACGTTCCACTAGTGTCTGAGATATATGATTTTGAAATAGGGGATGAGTTTCATTATTCGAGCAGCGGATTCGATAATTCTGCCGGTGGAGGTGGAAGTTACAACAATGGAAGAGAAACATATCAGATTGTCAATAAATGGCACTCTCTTAATTTGGATAGTGTCTTTTACGTGAGAAAGATAAATGGGGAAAGTTATTATAGGCATGGCAGTATAAATAATGGCACATCCGTTTGGGAAAAAGTAGACACCATTGCTTTTTCAATGAATGCTACCATTACACATGTGATACCATGCATTATTGATTCCTTATTTAATCCAAATCCATTTGGCTTTGACTCCAATTTAAATTGCATTGATACGGTTTATATCGATACCACCGGATGGACCAGAATTCATGAGCTTTCCGGAACGGATTGGTATCTCGATGGTACATATACAATTTATGCCGCTGGATTAGGTAAAGTGGCTGATCAGGAAGATAACAGTTATTATTCTCATCAGCGAACTTTCCTGGAATATTACAAAAAAGACACCATTGAATGCGGTACTCCTCTTTTGTATGTTGGAATGAAAGAAAGTGAATCGCCGGATGATGTATTTATCTATCCCAATCCGGTGTCAGAAAAATTACACCTGATTAATTCCGGTTTACCCCCTGTGATGGGAACAGCAAGGATTTATTCGATAAATGGAGTGGAATTAATGAATTCGACGATAAAAAGAGGGAAGGACTTTTTGCTGGATGTCTCTGAGTTGAATTCAGGAATCTATTTTCTTCAGATTAGCACTGATGCCCCAAGATTAAACAAATCCTTTACTTTTATTAAGAACTAAAAAGGCCCGCTAAAAGCAGGCCTTTTCTTATTTGGTTGGTTGATCTTTCTTCTTTCGCGGTTTCGTGACGCTTATGTTTATCTCCTTATTCTTAGATAGACTTACATTAATGGTAGAACCTTCTTCAATTTTATTCTTGATCAGCTCTTCAGCCAATGGATCCTCAAGGTACTTCTGTATGGCCCGTGACAACGGTCTCGCGCCAAAGTCCGGATCGTATCCCTTGTCGGCGATGTAATCTTTGGCATCGGCCTTGATTTTGATTTTATATCCCATGTCATCAAGCCTCTTGTACAGTCCGCCCAGTTCGATATCGATTATCTCATGGATGTTCTCCTGAGAAAGGTGATTGAATATAACCGCATCGTCAATTCTGTTCAGAAACTCAGGTGCAAAGGTTTTTTTCAGGGCATTCTCTATGACGCTTTTACTGTACTCTTCGGCAGAATCTCTTTTTCCTGCAGTCGTGAAACCAACACCCTGTCCAAAATCCTTTAACTGACGGGCACCGATATTTGACGTCATGATGATGATGGTGTTTTTAAAACTGATTTTTCTGCCAAGACTGTCGGTAATCTGACCATCATCCAGTACCTGCAAAAGGATGTTGTAGACGTCGTGATGTGCTTTTTCGATTTCATCAAGCAAAATGACAGAATATGGCTTTCTCCTGACCTTTTCGGTAAGCTGTCCACCTTCTTCATACCCGACATATCCGGGAGGCGCTCCAATCAGCCTGGAAACGGCAAATTTCTCCATATACTCACTCAT
>DNDT01000437.1 GCA_003487525.1 Flavobacteriales bacterium | reverse complement strand
TACCGGAATTTAAGGGTGAATCCCTTCAGATAAATGCTTCGGGAAACCTAACCGTCTATCGGAGATATTTTAAAAATTACAATGGTTATCCGGGAAAAGTGTTAAATGTACTGCGGTACATTATCTTTCAATTTGCCTTGTACAGAAAAATCAAGCAAGAACACGGTGTTCCATCCATCGCTCATGTACATGTGATGGCACGAAGTTCCATACTGGCACATTGGCTTCAACGGACTAAAAAAGTGCCCTTTATCGTAAGTGAGCACTGGGGAGGCTATTATCCGGAATCCGGAAAACTGTCAGGGTTTAAGAAAAAGATTTACGCTTTTTTACTAAACAGGGCTGATGGAATATCGGCAGTTTCTGACTCACTAGCCAAAGCCATAAAAAACATAGGCGTAAAAAAAGACATAGTGGTCATCCCAAATGTGATAAATCCGGTATTTCTTGCCACGTCCTTTAAGGATGCCCCTGCCGACCGGATCAATATCATTCATATTTCAACCCTTGTCAAGGAAATCAAACGAGTGGATGTAATCATTGAGACATTGGAAATAGTCTCGAGAGATTACAGGGAAATATACCTGACCGTTGTCGGGGATGGACCTGACAGAAAAAGCCTAAAGGATCTTGCTAGGCATCAGAAAAACATGAAAAACAAGATAAGATTCACCGGCGACATCGAACAGGAAGACATTGCGCTACTTTTACAGGAAAGTCATTTCAGTGTTTCATTCAGCAAATACGAGACACAGAGCATTGTATTGATAGAATCAATTGCCATGGGCGTACCGGTTGTTGCACCTGAGGTGGGAGGAATCCCGGAACACTTTAATGACAAGGGAATAATCTTTGAGGCAGATTCTGATAAAGAGCTGGAACGTGCGATTCGAAAAATGATTTCCGGTAAAAATGACTTTGATAAAAATGAAATGAGGGAATACGCAAGAAAGCACTTCTCACATCAAATTGTAAATGAACAATTTGCAGATTTGTATGAATCAATAGCTATCAAAAGCAATGCTTAGAAAGGTACTGTTAACTTTTTCCACACGAACACTGACCGCTTTTCTAAGCGTTATCAACGTGCTCATCGGCACGAACTATTTGGGTGTGGAAGGATACGGAACCATTTCATTGATCATTCTTGGAGTTACCATTTATCTCTTAATTCAAAATCTACTAACCGGTTCGTCCATCGTTTACTTCCAAAATAAAATACCCATTTCATCCATTATTCAAATTTCGTATCTGTGGGTTATTGTTTCGGTTATCGGTTTCGCCGGCTTAATATACGGTGTAGACTTCTTTGCAAATCTGTTCCATTTTGATTTTGAAATTGTACCGCAAGAATATGCCTTGCACAACATTTTACTGGCTTCGGGATATGGATTATTGAATATTCACATCAATATCCTTTTAGGAAGAGAGCGAATCAAGGCATACAATGCCATATTTTTTATGCAACACGCCATTGCAAGTTTATTCCTGATCCTGTTTTTTGTTGTCCTGGGAAAAAACGAGTTATTCTATTATTTGATCGCTTTATACGCATCTTACTTTTTATCTTTTATCGTTTCGTTTAGTCTTACGTATCAGTACTTCAGGGACATCAAATTACCGTCATTCACAGATTTCAAATCCATGCTGAATTACGGAATTCTAGGCCAGGGTGCCAATGTTTTTCAACTGATCAATTACAGACTGAGTTATTATCTGGTCGACATATTTGTCGGCCGGGCCAGCCTGGGTGTTTTCTCTGCCGCTACACAAATGAGTGAAGGTCTTTGGATTTTAGGCAAAAGCATCGGTACCGTGCAATTTGCCCGAATTTCAAATAGCACAGATCGCGAATACGCCAGACAGATAAGCCTCAAATTATTCAAAATTACGGTTTTGATTACGGCCATTCCGCTGTTTCTATTTACCATTCTCCCAATCACATTTTATACAAACTTGCTCGGGCCGGAATTCGAGCCGGTCAGAGGCCTTGTAAGGTGGCTGGCTCTCGGAACCATTTCACTTACGGGTTCCATGTTGTTCAGTCATTATTTTTCGGGAACCGGAAGAATCGGAAAAAATACAATGGCTTCTGGCATCGGTGTAATAATTACCTTGCTATTTGGATTTAGCATAGTGCCAATCTTAGGTGTTGCAGGTGCTGCATTGGTGACAAGCTTGTCCTACTTTACCTCGCTGTGCTATTATATCGTGCAGTTTAAAAAAGAAGCAACCCTGCATTTGAATGACATTGTGCTCACAAAATTTGAAATTAAAGAGGCGATAAACCTCATTTTTAAAAGAAAACCCGGTAATAATATGAAGCCAGGTTCATATCAGGATTAGAAGAATCTGCCAATAGTAAAATTCATCTTGTTGTTTGAACCTTACATTTATTTATATTTGTAACCTCTTATTGTCTAACATAACCTTTTTTATGAAAAAAATACTACTTGCTTTCATGACTGTTTCTTTTTGCGTGAGCCTTAATGCGCAAATTAAAAACATCGATAATAACACTCCAGCAAAATATGTTGTAGTAACAGATGCGGTTGTTCAAGGTAACCAAACTTCTAAAACAATAAACAAACCAAGAACAAGCGAAAAAAACCACGGAGTATCCATTGGTTCTACCTATTATGATTTGCAAACTAACTCTACTGTGCAGGATAGGCTTGTAATGAATAGCAATGGTGATATTTCTGCTACCTGGACTGCGAGCCGTGAAAACAGTACGACATTTTCTGACAGAGGTACCGGTTATGCCTACAGGAATCCGTCTACCGGGGAATGGACCCTCGACCCAAGCTATCCAAGAATTGAAACCGTTCGTTGTGGTTGGTCATCGTTAATGTATGATGGTAATGGCGGTGAAGTGGTTGTTGCTCACACAACAGAGACTATTGGAAACTTAAAATTGAACAAACGAAGTTCAATCGGAACAGGTAGCTGGACTCAAAAAGATGTTTCTCCAACCAAACTGACCTGGTGCAGGGCCGCAATGGGAGGAAATGATGGAAATACACTTCATATCATTGCTGCAACAGATTCAGCCGACTGGGCAAATCACCAAAACATGTACCGCGCAATTGTTTACTATCGTTCTCAGGATGCCGGATCGACTTTTGACAAGGTTAACGTGATTCTTCCGGGTATTGATTCAGCAGCATTAGGAGCAAGCAGAACAGACTTCCAATCATCTGCTTTGGACGTGGATGCCTATGCAATTGCTGCGAAAGGAAATACAGTGGCTTTTGCACTTTTCAACAGATACAGTGACATCATTCTTATGAAGTCCACCGACAATGGATCAAACTGGACAAAAACCATTGTGAATGATTTCCCCTATAAGAACTACCGTGATATGGACAATAATTGCGACAGTACCCACCGTCACTGGACTTCTGACAATTCAGGAGCTATTTTGATCGATGCATCCAATAAAGTGCACCTTGCCTGGGGACAAAGCAGAATCAGAAACAACGACGTTCAGGGAGATGGCTCTTACATACCTGGATTTTTTGTTGACAGTCTGGGTTACTGGAATGAGAGCATGGGACCAAAGAATTTTATCCATGCTGGAAATTATGTAGACAAAAACCAGGACAATCAAGTCATTACAATGAAGGGATATTACTCCGGAGACGCCTTCCTTACCATGCCTAACATGTCCGAAGGCTCTGACGGAAGCATTTACATTGCTTACTCGGCCGTAACCGAAGACACAACCTGGGCATCTGACGGCATCACCGGAATGAGGCACATTCATTTGGTTCGATCAAAAGACGGTGGAGCAACCTGGGGACTTCCAAAAGACCTTACACCACACGATCCGGATCTTTCCGAAAGCGTTTACCCGGATATGCTTCCAACAGTTGACAATAAAATCAGATTGATCTACCAGCATGACTGGCATCCGGGTAACTACGTTTCTCAAATTACCCCTCCTGCCAACATATTCAACTTTACGCTTCAGACACAAGCTGTTGATGGTGAGATCGTCTATATTGAAGTTGATACTGCGTTGACCATTGGTATCGAAAAGGTAATCAGTGGAGTTTCAGAAACAGGAGTTTTCCCTAATCCTTCAAACGGAAATGTTGACCTTACCGTAGTTGTTTATGAAGAGGTTGATGTTCAGGTTTACGTGACCAATATCAGTGGTCAGATTGTGTATACCTACCAAAACGAAAGCCTGAAACTTGGTAAAAACAAGATTCACATGAACCTGAATGGACTTAATCCAGGTCTTTACTTTGTGAACGTGAATGCGGAAGGAAATATACTGACCGAAAAGCTAATGATTAAATAGGTTTAATCATCAAGATATAAGAGACCCCGAGAAATCGGGGTTTTTTTTTGCTGCAAATCACGCATCCTGCTGCGTTCATCATATAATATGGGTTTCTGCACTCGATTATTTATATTTGGTTGTCTAACTACCTATTGTCCAATCATGAAAAAAAATATTCTCATCATTGTGACCGTGGTTATTGCCACCTGTGCACAAGCTCAAATCAATATAAATAAACCACGCTCTGTTGAGGTAACGAATTATGAGGTTACCGACAATGCCTTTAAATTAACACAACCGGTCAAAACCGTGACTCGACCGGAGACAAATGAAAAAAATGTCGGAGTCACTNNTGGACGGCCAGTGAAGAAAACAGCACTTCTTTTTCGGATAGAGGAACAGGATATGCACACAGGGATCCGGGAACAGGTGAGTGGACCTTATCGCCCAATTATCCGAGAATCGAGAACGAACGCTGCGGATGGGCATCCATGCTTTACGATGGAAATGGTGGCGAATTAATAGTGTCACATACGACCACGGCTGCGCTCAACCTAAAATTAAACAAACGACCCTCCATTGGAACGGGAAACTGGACTCAAAAAGATGTTTCAAGCACCAAGTTATGGTGGAACAGGGCAGCGATGGGAGGAAATGACGGGAATACCTTGCATATTATTGCGGCAACCGATACTGCTGCTTATGCAAATCATCAAAATATGTATCGGGCTATTGTCTATTACCGTTCACAGGATGCGGGCTCAACTTTTGACAAGGTGGATGTCATACTACCCGGTATTGACTCCGCTGCATATGGAACAAGTGGTCCTTCCTTCAACAAAGGAACATTGTCGACCGATGCATACGCGATCGCAGCAAAAGGCAACACGGTCGCCTTTGCTATTTTCAACAAGTGGAACGACATCATATTGATGAAATCCACAAACAATGGAGATTCATGGACCAAAACCATTGTCAGCGATTTCCCATACAAAAACTTTTATGAGCTCGATAACCTGTGTGACAGCTCACACCGTCACATTACCTCCGACAATTCCGGTGCCATTCTGATTGACGCGACAGGTAAGGTTCACCTGACCTGGGGAAGGATCATAGTCCGAAACAACGACGTAGTTGGTGATGAATTTTTCTATTTAACTTCTTGGGTAGATAGCCTGGGATACTGGAACGAAAGTATGGGTGCCAATAATCCATCGACGTGCGGATACTACATCGACAAAAACAACAACGGACTATTTGATTTTACAACAGTGGGAGATTATTTCCAGGGCGGATGGCTTTCTTATCCGAACATGTCCCTTGGATCGGACGGCAGTATTTATACGGTTTATTCGGCCGTTTCCGAAGATACGGTTTGGGCTTCGGATGGTGGTACCGCCATGAGACACATTTACCTTGTCCGTTCAAAGGATGGTGGAACAACCTGGGGAGAACCGACTGACCTGACACCGTATGATCCGGACCTTTCCGAAAGCGTATATCCCGATATGGTTTCAACCACGGACAATAACATCAGATTGATTTACCAACATGACTGGCATCCGAGTATTTATGTTTCCCAAATCGGAGCTTCTCCAAGTCCGCAAAACTATACTCGTCAGACGCAGGCTACCGAGAATGAAATCGTTTACCTGGAAATTGATACCTCCCTTACCATCGGTATCGAAAATGTAATCAGTGGTATTGGAGAAACCGGAGTATTTCCAAATCCTTCGGATGGAATTGTGAACCTTTCGATTAATGTGTACAAAGATGTTAATG
>DNDT01000331.1 GCA_003487525.1 Flavobacteriales bacterium | reverse complement strand
AAAAAGAAGAGCGCATCACATTCTGAACAGACTTGAAACGGTTGGTGCTGAAATCGATGCCTATACAACCAAAGAATACACCTGTATTTACACCATATTCATGTCTGAACACCTCGAGCGGGCACTTGAGTTGATGTCGGATATCATCTTTCAGTCACAATTTCCGGAACGGGAAGTCAACAAAGAAAAGAATGTTGTTATAGATGAGATCCAGTCCTATCTGGATAGTCCATCCGAGCAAATATCTGACGATTTCGAGCAACTCGTTTTTGAATCCCATCCACTGGGAAAAGGCATTCTTGGGACGGTTGAAAGCGTGCAATCTTTTTCCAGTGCAAAAGTCTCGGCCTTTCACCACAGGCACTATACTCCTTCGAACATGGTTCTGAGTACTTCTGTGAATTTGCCTTCCAAAAAAACGAGAAACCTGGTTAAAAAACATTTTGGCGGATTGAAACAGGGTTCGGCAATGAAGCGGCTCAATCAAACCCATTCCATTAATCCGCTTCGTAAAACGACAAGCAGAAATACCTTTCAGAGTCATTACATAACCGGAACAACTGCGTACAACATTAAAAGCGAAAAGCGCTTTACCATGAACCTGCTTAACAACTTGTTGGGCGGACAAGCCATGAACAGCAGGCTGAACATGAATATTCGGGAGAAATACGGGTATACGTATCACATAGAATCCGGTTATTCGGCATTTTCCGACAACGGCTTGTTTTATATTTATCTTGGAAGTGACAAAAAGAACATTGGCCGCATTGAAAAACTATTAAAAAAAGAGCTTAATAAACTAAAAGACAATGAATTATCCCCTTCTCAGATGAGAAAAGTCATTCAACAATACCAGGGGCAGGTAAGCATTGCGGCAGAATCCAGGGTGAACCAGGTTGTGCAGCGGGCCAGAAGTTTGATGACCCTTGGCCGAATCGAGCGCTATGAGGAAGTGATTCAGGCAGTATCGAACGTCACCTCATCCGATATCATTGAAACAGCCAATGAATTGTTCAATTTGAATAAATTTAGCTGCTTAATTTTTGAAAACGACTGACATGGAATTTTTACCCGAGGAGATATCGGAATATGCAGAGCGATTTACCGGTGCTGAAACAGAAACGCTGTCAAAGCTGAACGTGCAAACCTGGCAACAGATGATTCAGCCACGAATGCTTTCGGGCCATCTGCAAGGAAGGGTTCTGAGTATGTTGAGCAAGATGATCAAACCCAAACACATCCTGGAAATAGGCACTTTTACGGGGTATTCTGCACTTTGTCTGGCGGAGGGCCTGTTGGACGGCGGAAAGATCATTACCCTGGACATAAACGAGGAATTTGAAAGCATCGCCAGAAAATATTTCAGTGATTCAGGTATGGAGGATCGAATAGATCTGAGAATCGGAAATGCCCTTGAGATCATTCCCGGCTTGAAACAAACCTTTGACCTGGTGTTTATTGATGCGGATAAGGAAAATTACTCGAATTACTTTGATCTGGTCATTGAAAAACTCGCAACCGGAGGAATTATTATTGCGGACAATGTTTTGTGGAGTGGCAAGGTGGTTCAGGAAAATCCCGATGTCGAAACAAAGGCATTGATGGACTATGTCGAAAAAATACACCGGGATGAGCGGGTGGAAAATGTATTGCTCCCGATAAGGGACGGACTTATGATTTGCAGAAAAATATGATAGACCTAAGAAGCGATACGGTAACAAAACCTACGGCAGAAATGCTGGCATTTATGTTTCGGGCAGAAGTAGGCGACGATGTGTTTTCGGAAGATCCCAGTATCATTGCCCTCGAGCAAAAAACAGCCTCGATTTTCGGAAAGGAAGCGGGAATTTTCTGTCCATCCGGAACCATGACAAACCAGATAGGAATAAAGGTATTAAGCGACCCCCCGGGTGAAATAATTTGCGACGAGCTGGCCCATGTTTACCAATATGAAGGAGGAGGTATTTCCTTTAACTCTGGATTATCCGTGAAACTTCTTCAGGGCGACAGGGGAAGGCTGACCGCAAATCTGGTTTCGGAAGCCATCAATCCGAACGACGTCCATAAACCAAAAACACAAATTGTATCTGTCGAAAACACGTGCAATAAAGGAGGCGGAAGCATATATCCATTCCGGGATTTAAAAGAAATATCCGAGTTGGCAAAAAATAACGGATTATACTACCACCTTGACGGAGCGCGAATTTTTAATGCCCTGACCGAAGCGGATTACACTGCCAAGCAGGTCGGATCTCTTTTTGATACGATTTCCGTGTGCATGTCAAAGGGCCTGGGTTGTCCTGTAGGATCGGTCTTGATCGGCTCGAATGAACATATTGCAAAGGCGCGTAGAATCAGGAAAGTATTCGGTGGTGGAATGCGACAAGCAGGTTATTTGGCCGCTGCTGCCATCTACGCACTTGATCACCATGTAAACCGTCTGAAGGAGGATCACCTCCGGGCAAGAAAAATTTCAGACATTCTGAATGGATTGAACTACGTTGAAGATATCATGCCGGTTGAAACCAACATAGTTGTGTTTAAATTAACCGAAAAGCTTGACCTTAACCAGTTTCTTGGCAAACTTGCCGAGATGGGCATTAAAGCGGTTGCATTCGGACCACGGTTGGTTCGATTTGTGACGCACCTTGATTTTTCGGACGATGACTTGAATGAGCTCGAAAAAAGTCTGAAGAACTTCCGGATTTAGGGAGTGGTGATAATATCCGTCAGGGACGGTGACGTACAAAATGGCGGGCGGCTTATCTTCAGTATATCTGCAATACTGGGAGCTATTTGAGTGATATCGACATTTCCGTAATAACACTTTCCTTTGGTTATCCCCCTCCCATAAAAAATGAGCGGAACATGTCGGTCGTATTCATACGGACTTCCATGACCGGCCCCTTTCGTGTATTCGGCATCATCGGTAAACGGCTCAAGCACAAATACAAGGTTTCCCGATCGCTCTTTTTCAAATCCATTTTGAATCAACACCTCAGGAAAACGCGTGTAGTTTTTGTGCATTAAATCATGAGCCGTCAGTACCACATTCAGCCCAACAATCCCTTGTAAAAAATCCGCCAGAAAGTCCTCTACCGAATTAACATCCAGACCCAGGCGCTTGAGTTCTTCCTCGTTCAGATACACCTGATTTTCGACCAATGACATGAAAATATTTTCACTTCCGTACCTGGCTTTTAACTGATCTTTTATCTGTAGTTTAAGTTCCTTATAATCAAAACGTTGTGATTGTATTTTAGTACTCTTCAGGAATTCTGAATTCGGCATGACACCGTGATCCGATGTTAAGAACAAGACAAAATCACCTCCGAACTCCGTTTCCAGAAATCGGATGAAATCTCCCAAATCACGATCAAAGCGTATGTAGGTATCCCTGATTTCTTCGCTGTACGGACCAAATCGGTGTCCGATATAATCCGTGCCTGAAAAGGAGATTGAAATGATATCCGGGTTGTAATCAGTTCCCAGACCTGATTTACGTATCATTGTCTTTGCAAGATCGAAGGTGTAAGTATTGACAAAAGGGCTGTACTTTAAAACTCCGAAACCTTCTACTTCATACAAGGCCCTTAAGTCGTGCGGGAACCCGGTTTTTTCGCTTCCCTTAAACGATTCCTCGAATGCATCGTGGTTTTTTAAATCCACATCTATGTTAGATCCTTCGTCGTAATTCCAGGTGAATAAATAATTATCTGCCGCATTTGTTTTTTCAAACTCATCGAGCCAATCGGGCAATTTGCCGACGTAGTAATCCGATGTGGTCCACTTCCCGCTTACATCGTCCCACCAAAGTGCAAGGTCTGCACGATATCCACCCGGCAGAATGGCGCTCCTGTCCTTTATTGACAGGCTGTAAACCTTGGATTTTCCCGAACTGGATAGTTTTAACATATCTCCGATAGCTGCCCCTTTCAGGTTCGTCGGAGACCGCTGTCCAACGGTTGATTCCCCGTTTACTCCTTTGGTATTCCTGTCGGAAACACAATATGTTAGCGCTGATTCCTTTCTGTCAAACCATCTGTTTCCCACAATACCGTGCCCGGATGGATTGGACCCCGAATAAATGCTTGCATGACCTGGACCGGTAGCCGTTGGTACATAGTTGAAATAGGTGTTTGGAAAATACGTCCCCCCGTTCATAAGTTTCCTGAACCCGTCGTCTCCAAAATCCTTGTTAAATCGATTCAGGTATTCATTGCTCATTTGATCAACGACAATTCCAACCACGACCAGAGGTCTGTCCTGTGCCTGGGTCCCGGCATATAGACAGATTACCGCCATGAAAAGCAGAAACTGTTTCATTCTATCTGGGAATGTGAACATCTTTTAGCAAGATAAACATAATCACCATGCCAAAAAGTAAGCTTACCAGCATATTCAGCATGGCAAAACCGACATGAGCATTACGGACCAACTCGTAGTTTTCAAAACTGAAGGTAGAAAAGGTGCTGAAACCTCCGCAAAAACCGGTAACTATTAGAAATTTCCAAAGTGGCTGACTGACAAAACGATCCTTCAGAATGATTACTCCAAAAGCAAGTACGATACACGCAAGCATATTTGAAATAAAGGTTCCCCATGGAAATTCGGTATGAAAGAAACGCATGCTAAGCGCAGAAACGAAATACCTCGCAAGACTTCCCAATCCACCTCCGATAAACACTACCAACCACGTATTCATTCCGCTAAAATATTCATTGAAAAACGATTATCAAAAAATTTAAGTGCGCTGAAAATCAGATAGGCCAATATGGTTCCGAGCAAGCCTCCGCACAAGATATCCAAAGGGTAATGAACCCCGAGATAAATTCTGGAATAGGACACCAGCGAGGCCCAGATCAACAAGAAACAAGTCCAAAATAATCGGTTCTTTTTCATCACCATGGAAATGAAAACCGCCAATGCAAAAACATGGGATGCATGAGAAGATACGAATCCGTACTTTCCTCCACAATGACCGTCTACCAAGTGAACAAGTGGTTGAATAAGTGGCTCGTGACAGGGGCGCAATCTCTGTAGGGTATTCTTAAAGAAATGCACGGACACTTGATCGGTCAATGCTACTAATACAATCACAGATATGAGAACATAAACAGATTTTATGCCGTATTCACGGACAATAAAATACAACAGAACGAGGTAAAAGGGAATCCATACCCACCGCTCAGATATGGTTTTCATTATACCATCCAGCATCGGATGGTGCAAACCATTTAAAACTAAAAAAAGCCATTGGTCAAATTCGATCATTGCGCTAAACGCATGAAACTACTAAATATTCCGGTTAATCTCTTTCCAGAGGATATCTTTGAGAGAATCGATGTTCAGTCCGGAAACGGATGAAATAAAAATATGCGGAAGGTCTTCCGGAATGTCGTCTGTCATTTGAGCCATGAGTTCCGTGTCCAACATATCGCATTTTGTAATGGCCAAAACCCTCGCCTTGTCCAGCAACTCAGGGTTGTACATTTTAAGCTCGTTGAGAAGTGTTTTGTACTCCGCTTTTATGCTTTTTGTATCTGCCGGGACCATAAACAACAGGGCGCTGTTACGCTCTATATGCCGCAGAAAGCGAAGCCCGATTCCTTTTCCAACATGTGCTCCTTCAATGATTCCCGGAATATCGGCCATTACAAAAGACCGGTTGTCACGGTAAGATACGATACCCAGGTTTGGGACCAGGGTTGTAAAGGGATAATTGGCTATTTCAGGTTTCGCGGCAGAAACAACCGAAAGCAGGGTTGACTTACCGGCATTGGGGAAACCAACAAGGCCAACATCCGCCAACAGTTTCAATTCAAATATATTCCATGCATCCTTGCCAAGTTCTCCCGACTGAGAGTGCCTGGGCGCACGGTTTGTAGCCGTCTTGAAATGATCGTTACCCAATCCTCCCCTGCCGCCTTCCATCAGGATTTCTTCCTGTCCGTCACTGTCAATTTCACACAGCACCTTTCCACTTTCGTGGTCTTTCACCACTGTTCCAAGCGGAACTTCAATGTATACATCCTCACCAAAAGCCCCGCTCTTTCTGTTTCCGCTTCCGGGAGTTCCATGACCGGCAGCGATGTGTTTTCGGTATTTAAGGTGAAGCAAGGTCCACAACTGGGCATTCCCTCTCAATATTACATGACCACCACGACCTCCGTCTCCGCCGTCGGGTCCACCGCGGGGATTGGTCCGATCACGATAAAAAT
>DNDT01000490.1 GCA_003487525.1 Flavobacteriales bacterium | reverse complement strand
AATGCGAGGTAATCCCGAAAAAGGGGAAGAGGTTAAGGGGTTAAGGGATTAATAAATGCGCAGAGGTTCTTGTTCTTGAGTCTAATTCACCGTAATTGGTTGGATTGAAAACAACTTGTCAGATTTTATTTTCACTTCAGATAGTCAGTGATTTTATCGCTCATCGGATTGGTGGTACTATAGAAAACATCTATGTACTTTCCGTTTTCATCCACAAGGTATTTCTGAAAATTCCATTTGACCGATGAGCTTTCCACTCCATTTTCTTCTTTTTCTGTCAACCATTTATAGAGAGGATGTCGATTGTCTCCCTTTACATCAATTTTTTCCGTGATCAGAAAACTCACGCCATAATTCTTTTTACAGAAAGTCTTAATTTCTTCCGGGCTTCCAGGTTCTTGTTCGCCAAACTGGTTACAGGGCACCCCGATAACGGTTATTTTTTCTCCGTATTCCTCGTGAAGTTTTTGCAGGTCTTCATATTGAGGTGTGAAGCCACATTCTGAAGCCACATTCACAAATAATATTTTCTTCCCCCTGAAGTCGCCCAAGTGGATGGGCTCTCCCATTAAGCTGTTTATTGAAATTTGGTAGATGCTATTCATTGTTTGCAATTTATTTGATTCAGATTTACTTGCTATAAATGTTCCGGCAATTAAAAAAGAGAGGACGAATAATCCTGTATATTTCAATGTTCTCATGGGTCAAAGGTACAAATATTTGAATAATGTTTAATAAAAAGATAAAAAGATTAAACAAAAATGTAAATTTGTACCCTCTGTGATTCCGATACAATGCATTTCAATATGTAAATTATATGCTTAAATATCGGTCATGGGGTAAATCTAATGTTCAGATATAATTTTAAAATATGTTCGGTCTGTTAAAGCCAAAAAGCGAAATTGAAAAACTGGAAAAGAAGTACGAGCAATTACTTGGTAAGTCACATAAGTTGTCCACCGTAAATAGGAGTAAGAGTGATGCTGCCTATGCTCAGGCACATGAAATTCTAGAGACTATTTCAAAACTTAAAAACACGTAATGGCCGTTTACCAATTTCGCACAGAGCAATTGTTGCCTGCTCCTATCGAAGAAGTGTGGGATTTTATTTCTTCACCCGAAAACCTTAAAAAGATTACTCCGGAATCAATGGGTTTTGAAATTATTTCTGAAGGAATACCCGAAAAGATGTACGCTGGTATGATGATTACCTACATGGTAAAACCTCTGTTTGGAATTAAAACCAAATGGGTCACAGAAATAACGCACATTGAGCAAGGAAAATTTTTTATCGATGAACAACGTGTGGGGCCCTATTCTTTATGGCATCACCAGCACTTTGTTGAAAAAGTCGAAAACGGAGTTTTAATGAAAGACATTGTTACATATTCACCTCCTTTTTCGTTCATCGGTGCACTGGTAAATTCAATATTAATTAAGAAAAAGCTGAAAGAGATCTTTGATTATAGACGTGTGGCTTTAGAAAGGCATTTCAATTTAGCTGAACAACAATGAAGATTCTTCTAACGGGTGCAACCGGATATATTGGAAAACGTCTGCTTCCAAAATTAATTGACAATGGGCATCATGTTGTATGCTGCGTTCGGGATTTAAACAGATTTAATGTGCCTCCTAGCATGGAGGGAAAAGTAACTGTTTTTGAAGTCGACTTTCTGGACCATATGAGCGGACAAAAACTTCCTGAGGATATTGATATAGCTTTCTACCTGATTCATTCGATGTCAAGTGAAAATAATTTTGTTGAATTGGAAAAAAGGTCAGCGGAGAATTTTAGAATGATGGTCGAAAAAACAAAAGTTCAGCACGTGATTTATTTGACCGGTATTGTGAATGAACAAAGTTTATCTGCACATTTATCTTCAAGACTGGATGTTGAAAAACTGCTGTCGGGAGGTACGTATAACTTTACGGCACTTCGGGCTGGAATTATTATCGGTTCCGGAAGCGCATCTTTTGAAATAATTCGTGATCTCGCCGAGAAACTTCCGGTTATGATAACTCCAAAATGGCTAAACACCAAATCTCAGCCGATCGGAGTAAACGACGTCCTTGAATTTCTTATCTCATCGATGTTAAAAAGAGAATTGTTTAATAAGAGCTTTGACATTGGTGGGGCGGATGTACTTTCTTATAAGGATATGTTGCTCGGTTATGCGAGAGTTAGAGGATTGCGCCGCTATATAATCACTGTTCCTGTGATGACACCCAGAATTTCCTCATACTGGCTGTATTTTATTACTTCGACATCATTTAAGTTGGCCAGTGCCTTGGTGGATTCGATGAAAGTTGAGGTGGTATGTCGGGATAATCAACTCAATGAAATATTGGGAATACGACCCGAATCATTTATTGAATCCGTAAAAAAAACCATTGCTGAAGTGCAAACCGGACATATATTATCAAGTTGGAAAGACAGTTTTGTAAGTAGTCGGATTGACAAAACACTGGATGAATTTTTATCCATACCCAATTATGGTTGTTTCACGGATAAAAGAACCAAACAAATTAAAAATTTTGAAAAAACCAGAGACAAGGTTTGGGAAATCGGAGGAGATACAGGATGGTATTTTGCCGATTGGTTGTGGAAAACAAGAGGTTTTTTAGACCAACTTGTTGGTGGGGTGGGACTCAGAAGGGGCAGAACAAATATGAAGGAGATTTCCAATGGCGATGTTATTGATTTTTGGAGAGTCCTGGATTCGAATAAGAATCAATTTAGGCTTTTATTGTTCGCTGAAATGAAACTTCCCGGTGAAGCATGGTTGGAATTTAAAGTGGTTGGAAATGACTTGCATCAAACGGCAACATTCAGACCAAAGGGATTGTTTGGCAGGATTTATTGGTATGCAGTATTTCCCTTTCACGGGATTATTTTTCGAGGAATGCTCAACAAATTGACTAACTGAATACCGAAGTTATTCCCATATCTTTGCCGGATTCAAGGCAAGTCATGGAACAAGCACCTTCATTTGATCAACTGAAGNNATCACAAAACAATTGCGAAATGCGATTGCCGACATGGAACTTGTAAAACCGACTCCGATTCAGTCGGCCTCATTTAATGTAATACGGTCGGGGAAAGATGTGGTTGGGATTGCACAAACGGGAACCGGAAAAACTCTGGCTTATGGCTTGCCTTTGCTGCAGGACCTGAAATTCTCCAAACAGATCAATCCACGCATATTAATATTGGTTCCCACCAGAGAACTCGTGGTACAGGTAGTGAATCAATTCGAACAGATGGCAGCATATACAAACCATCGTATTACCGGCGTATATGGCGGGGTTAATATCAAGAAT
>DNDT01000084.1 GCA_003487525.1 Flavobacteriales bacterium | reverse complement strand
GGTAAAACTGATTAACGATGCCCAAATTTAGAGCAAAGGAAAATATATGGGCAATTTACCGTCAGTTTACCATCATTTTCATGTAATTCCATTGGGAAATACTGCCCTACTTTAGTCCTCACGCGGTTCGTTTATCTGAGTTGTCTCAAGATAGTACATCCGTCAGGGACAAATTTGCTACCAAAAACAAACCTTGTCGTCAGTTCAATGGAGTATTGGTGTTGTCTACTTAATGAATGCGATGTTTGGGTGTGCGAGGGCGGTTGAAGAATTAGTGTCCATGTGTCTTGGAGTGCAGTTTAATGGATATTTTGCTGACGGCAAGTTTACCATGGGGCTTTTTCTCTGTGGATAATCGACACCTATGTTTTCCATCTCATGATGATTTGAAACAATGAACATCTCGAACAAATGATTGAATTGCTATAAAAAGTCAATATTCTGACGATTGCCAGTTGCCCACAGAAAGTCAATAGTGCTAAGCCTGATAGTTTTATGCGAGGCGTTTAAAGCGTACGATATGTTTTTAAGGACACGTCTGGAAATGATTCAAAAGCTGGCCTAGAGAAATAGTATCCTTGGAAAATATCAACACCGGCCTTATGCAACCAATGATATTCATCTTCGGTTTCGACTCCTTCAGCAACGATATCAATCGATAATTCATCGCACATTCTTCGTATTCCAAAAAAAATACTTTGTTTCACTTTATCCCACTTTATATTTGCGATCAGTGCACGATCCAGTTTAATATAGTTAGGTTGATATTCCAATAATAATTTTATTCCAGAGTATCCCATTCCAAAATCATCGATCGCGGTCATAAATCCGAAATCTTGAAGGAGCTTCAGATTTTTTAGTAAATTTCTACGATCAGTGAGACATTCGGACTCGGTAACTTCAAAAATTATGTTTTCTGTTGGAAACCCATTGATCCGGGAAGCTTTGAATGTAGCTGTAATATTCAAATCTACATGGTACAGTTCTTTCGCGGACAAATTGATATTCAATCCTCTGATTTTTTTCAGACGGCTTGCGATTTCTATTGCTTTCCAGCGGCCTATCTCGTCAAACAGGAAAATATTTTCATCCGATATTCGAGAGAGAATTGAAGCAGCGGATTCACCTTTTGGTCCGCGTACTAGAGCTTCAAATGAAACCACCTCACGTTTCCGGACATTGACAATTGGCTGAAATGCATAACTGAAGTCAAAATCAATCCCCACTTTGGTTTTAGAAGTACGTGGCCAGAAGAAAGGTTTACGTGAACTTTGCATTAATGTTCTCCATTGTGAATTGTTATTTTCCTGTGAGCTTTTATGCCACCCCTTCTTTAGGAGTCTCTAGAATGACAAATTTGAGCGATACCATCATATCCTTTATGGTGTTTAAAAAGTATCCTAATAAGTAGGTAATTCGCAATAGCCAAATTGACCAAGTTGCAGGTCGACAAAACTATCCTGTGATTAGATAATCGTTATTTGCAGAATGGCGCGGGGTAGGTGGTGAATATTGGTGCTTCTATGTACATTGGCTAACGAACCGGGTAAAATAAACAAATGGGCGAGTAAATGGTTGGCTTGCAATACCACTAATCCAATGAAACCAGTTCCAAATCCAAGAGAGGTGCTTTGTCAGTAATATGCAACAAACCTTGCTAAAAGACCAACAAGAACTAAATATAGACAATGAACGGAATAAAGACGCCCAAGCCGATCTAAAATCTCTGGGACAAATAGATCCCTATGTGACATCATATGTATGTCTTTTAGCACCCCGATTCGAGGAGCACTTACTCATTGGGGATCTGGCTGACCAACTTTATGGTTGGATGTTTGATATTTGTATTTCTTTTGGCTGGAAACTAAAATTATTGGATGTTAATCCCAAATATTTACATTGGATCATGGCTGTCAGTATTACTGAGTTCCCAACACATTTCATGAAAATTGTTCGGCAAGAGACTTCCAAAAAAATATTTGAAGGCTTTCCAAGATTCAGTCAAAAGAATATGTCTAACGAATTCTGGGCACCCTGGTATTTTGTTGGTGTTGGAGAAGTACCTTACTCTCAAGATTCTATTCAAAACTTTATCAGACAAATCAGAATAGAACAGGGCCTGAAATAATTTCTCCTCAAAAATTTAGGGGTGAACCCATAAAGGTAGTGGCAGTTTTGGCTGAGGCTTTTGGAAAAAGGAAATATGAAGTTATTTGAGAAAAAACAATGCTACAAAATGTAGGAACCTTTAAGGATAAGATAACAATCATTTGCGACGAACTCAACCTGGCAAAAAAATGGGGAAAGGCGAGCCTTATACTCACTGTACACAAATCCGTTCGTAGCCAGGAGAAAACAAAAAAAACATTGCAGAATAAATTGGACCGTCTGGGGTTTCACACGATTGAGTGTGATATTAGCAAGTTGGAGGGGAACTTTGTTGAAAAAATGTTGCTGACAGAAAATACAGAAGATGCAGTTTTTTATATTTCAAATGTCAGTTGGGGAGGTGGGGAAGATGAAAAAGACGGTTACAGAGTATTGAATCTTTATCGGGAAACTCTTATTGAACAAAAAATGAAAGCTGTTTTTTTTCTTACCTTGCGAGAAGCTTCGCATCTACCAGGTTATGCGCCGGATTTTTGGGCTTTCAGACACCGTGTGTTTGAATTCAGGAGTCCGCGCTCAAATGATCTTCAGCCGCCTCCAGTAGGATTAATGTTATGGCATTTACAAAGAGCTAACAACTCCGATGATGAAATAGACAGTAAGATCTCAAGCATAATGCAAATGTTGACAGATTTGCCTGATCGAGTTGAATCTGCTTCTACGCGAATTGACCTGCAATATGAACTTGGATATTTGTACTGGCAGTCAGGAAATGATCGAAGCGCTGGACATGCTTTAAGAATTGGTTTAGATTTGGCAAAGAAACATAACTTTAATGATTCTAAAGTGAAATTCCTGAATGCTCTCTCGATACTAAGTTATGAACAGAAAGAATATGAGCAGGCATTGGAGCTTTTGGCAATTGCAATTGAAAGTAACCCTAAAGAATGCTTGTTGCTGGCAAATCAAGCAGTTGTGATGTTTGCGATGGGAAAAAGATACCAGGCGATTCAAAAAGGCAAAAGAGTTACGACTTTGTGTACCGATAATCCCTGGTTGTGGAATTCACTGGGCTTTTTACATTTTTTTGCAGGCAATATGGATGAAGCTATCACCTGTTTCCAAAAATCAATTGAATTGTCTCCCATAACTAGCTACTTTATTGAATCACTTGCAATCTGTTATCTAACTATTGGGCTTTCAGATAAAGCAACCGTTTCACTTTGTCAAGCCCAAAGCAACGTAAAAGATCGAGAAATCTTTAAACATGTTTTGAAAGAAAGTATCGAAGGTGAATCAGAAAATGTATCTCGTCTGGTGAAAGAAGCAATTGATGTTGGTAAATTAGCCAAATTAGATACTGTGCGTGATCCTAATCTTAATGCCATATTATCTTTGGCAAAATAATTCTCTCGTTGAACCTTGTGCTACCCAGAAAATCGACAATTTTTTCCTGAGAGAAGTGAATTGATTGGTGTTGAATGTCTGATATTCAATTGACTGTTTATTTAGTAATAAATATATTCGTTGCAGCTTATATTGTTGTTATTGCTTTCCTTAATCAAAAGTCAAAGGGAGGAAAAAGTATTTTAATTCTTTCTTTGGCAATATTATTCTGCTACATCATATACCTGAAAAACTTCTCATCAACCTCGGATCATATAAATAGAATAAACATTGCACTTTTGTATTTAGGAATGACTCTTGCTGCCACAGCAATATTTACATTTTCGTTGGAATATACACTTAACGGATACCAAGTTATCCTCTATAAAATTTTATTGTTATCTATTGTTCCGGTTTTGACACAAATCCTATTTTGGATGCCGGAAGGCACAGACCTCACCCGCTCCATTTTTATAGAGAGGCTAAATATCCTTTACCGCTTTAGCCTGTTTACAGCCACTATGTGGTTGTTTTTTAGACCTACAAAATTGTGGCTCAGCTTATATAAGATTAGAACTATATTTTTGATAGCTGGGCCTTTTATCGCATTCATAACCCACGTAATTTTACTCCTCGATTTTAATTGGAGTTTTCTTGGCCACCTCTCTCTTGCCTCACTCAATCTTAGCGCAATTGGATTTGCTTACAATGCTTTTCGGCGCGATTCACTGGCAGAGATGTTTGTGAATAGAGCTGGTGTTGTTGAAAATATGGGGGACGGTTGGATCGTTTTGGATATGAAACAAATAATCATTGATTCTAACTTGGCTACGATACAGCTATTTGATTTAGCACGAGAAGGTTTGTACGGTAAACCAATTGCATCTGTCTTAAATAATCTTCCAAACCTGGCATATATGTTTAAGGGAAACCGGGAGATCGAAATCGATAGGACGATAAAAGTAAAAGATAAATATCGTTATCTGAACATTCGGAGTTCAATCCTGCATGATAAAGCAAATAATCCGGTTGGACAACTGATCATCTGGCGGGATATAACGGATCGCAAACGTGTAGAGGATGCTCGGCAACAAGCTAGAGATGAGATGTTTGTTCTCTTGAATGCCATTTCAAGCTCGGCCAGTCAAACAACCAGCGTAACGGATTTTCTTACTGATGTCATTTATCAGATAATTTATCCCTTCCGCAGTCAGATCATTTTTTTCTTTATCTTGGATGACAGATCGAAAGAGGTAAATGAAGACGCATACTATTTAGCTGCCCATTTAGGGTTTTCAAAAGAAGGTATTAAGAAGCTAAATATGATATCAAATTCGTTCCCTATGTTTATGCGACTAAACGAAAACAGGCAATATATTTTATTGGAAAACACTGAAGAAACGACTATCCCGGAGCCAATGCAAGAATTGAACATGGCCAGTTTCCTGGCAATTCCCCTGATTATCCAAGGAGGAGAAGATAAGAAGATTATTGGTGGACTTTTCCTTGGAAGAAAGGAAAAACCAATCTATCAGCAGGATGAGATTGTTCGATTGACAATTCTTGCTGATCATATTGCAACACTAGTAGATAGTGATCGCAGGCGAAAGCTGGCCATTTCTCTTATAGAACGTCAGAGGTTGATGCGGGATGTTCACGATTCTGTCAGCCAAAAGTTATATGGTTTGGTAACCATAACGGAGGCAGCTCAGGCAACGTTTGAGGCGGGCTCTGAGTTGGACTTTGAGAATGTTTTATCTCGTATTGGCGAAAATGCCCGTCAGGCAGTAAAGGAATTGCGTCTTTTCCTTTTTCAAATGTTACCCGTTGACTTAGAAAAAGAAGGATTAATCGCAGTTCTGCATCATCGTCTGGCAGCAGTAGAGGGTCGGGCTGACATCAAAGTCAGGTTTCTTGCAGATGAACCCCTACAAATTTCTAAACGAAAAGAAGTAGCTTTATATTACATTGCCCAGGAAGCATTAAACAATGTATTGCGCCATGCAAGAGCAAAATCGGTCTCATTGATCTTAAAACAGGGTTATAAATATGTCACTCTCGAAATCACGGACGATGGATGTGGCTTTGATAAAGATGAACTGAACCTGGGTGGGATGGGTTTGAACAATATCAAAGAGCGTGTCAGGCAAGAAAACGGAAAGCTGAAGATATTATCTCAGGAAGATAAGGGTACAATCATAAAAGTTACCATGGAGAAAGATCTGCCTGATAAACTTAGAAAAAGCAGTTAGTGAGATATGGATAAAATTCGAATTCTTGTCACCGATGACGAAATCGTTGTGAGGGAAGGCATTGTTGCTATTTTGTCACTGCAACCAGCCTTTGAAGTTGTAGGTGAGGCTTCTGATGGTTTAGAAGCCATAGAAATTGCTCACAGAACGAAACCAGATGTGGTTCTTCTTGATATGGCAATGCCAAGGCAAGACGGTCTGACAACCATTCCCGTTTTGAAAGAGTTGCTCCCAGATGTGCGTATCCTGGTACTAACCAGTTTTGCTGAGAGCGATACAGTTTACAAAGCTATCAAGTCAGGCGCACTTGGGTATATGTTAAAAGATGCCAGAAGAGAACAGTTGATCCAGGCTATCCACGATGTGGCAAAAGGACAAGCGTCTATCAGCCCATCGATTGCGCTGAAAGTAATTCAAGAAGTAAGTCACCCAACAGAAGTATTATATACATCTTCTCCACTCACACCCAGGGAACTGGAAACTTTACGCCTGATCGC
>DNDT01000023.1 GCA_003487525.1 Flavobacteriales bacterium | reverse complement strand
CCTTTTGGTCCATTTCACGAGCAAACGCTTCCGAATTTTCAAATACTGCCATCGATCAAATTTGTGTTCAAAAGTAATAGAAAGTGAAAGTTAAAGAAAAGAAAGCCCCAGGTAAGAAATCCAAATCAGCACGCTTTGCATCAAACTCGTGCCTTCCAGCACAATGGCATAATGAATCTGCTGACTGTCTGGCCTGGATTTTTTAATGACGGCAAAGGTAATTGCTGCTGATGCAACAAGCAGGATAGTTTGAATAAGGTTGTGAAATGTGAAGAAAAAACCCCATATGACGAGGATGGAAAAAAGAGCCAGGAAGAAGAAAGATAAAGCCAGGCTTCCGGTCCATCCATATTTTAAGGGAATGGTTGTAACCTGTTGCTCCCTGTCAAGTTCCATGTCCCGCATATCAAATGGCAGTGTAATGGCAAGCAAAAAACAAAATCGCTCAATCAGGACATGCAACACCTCCGGTCGTTTAATATCCTGCATGCTCAGCGGCAATAACACCGTCATAAGCGACCAAACAATGACTACCACAAATAACTTGGCATAGGGAGTTGTTCTCAGGCTGTATCTCCTGCCCCCTGCACTGAACACCGGAAATGAATAGGTCAGGGCTATGATGCCTCCAACTATAAAAACCGACCAGTGCCACACATTTAAAAACCAAAAACACGGAATTAATAACAAAAATGAAACAGCGGACATCGAAAGATTCAGGGTATCTGACTCTGTTTCTGTATTGGATTCCTTTTTTTGCTGACGAATTTTAACCAGGCGATGAAAGTTATAAATGAACAAAGTCGACAAAAATACAAGGGTAAAATCGAAGCCTGTGATCTCATTATCGGCAAGCAGGATTTTAGTTTGCCAGACCAGCGAAGCCGCGCATAAGGAAACGAAGAGATTGGAGCGTATGAGGAATTGTGTCAAGACTTTCATTTGCTGTGTGTAAAGGTACTTATTGAGGGGGATTTGGGGTATTTGGGGAGAGGGTAAGTTGGGGAGAATTTGAGGAGTCGATTGTAGTTTAGAAAAAAGTGCGCAAGCAAGAAAATATGGAACCGGCCAATTGATANNCAATTACCAACTTCTAACTATATTTGCACCACTTTTTTTTGAAGGCAAAAACAAACAAAAAACAATTCATGGATAATTTCAGCAGCAGGCACATTGGACCGCGTCCTTCGGATGTGCAAAAAATGGTTAAAACATGCGGATTTGACTCATTGGACGATCTGATCTACGCAACGATACCCGACAGTATTCGCTCCAAAAGTGACATGAACTTGCCGCAGGCCATGACCGAACATGAATACCTTGAGCACATTGCTGAGCTTGCCGGAAAAAACAAGGTTTTTAAATCATACATAGGCACGGGTTACAATGACTGCCTTTTACCAAGTGTAATCAAGCGAAATATTCTGGAAAATGCCGGTTGGTATACGGCTTACACCCCATATCAGGCAGAAATTTCTCAGGGCCGGCTCGAGGCTCTCTTGAATTTCCAGACCATGGTGATCGATCTTACCGGATTGGAAATCGCCAATGCTTCACTGCTGGATGAGGCGACAGCAGCTGCCGAAGCCATGATTATGTTTTACAACAGCAGGTCAAAAGAAGCCAGAAATGCCAATGCCAATAAATTTTTCATCTCTTCACATTCCCATCCTCAAAATATCGCTGTTGTCGAGACTAGGGCTATACCGCTTGGAATTGAAGTTGTCGTGGATGATCACAGAAAAATGAAACTCGACAATTCGTACTTTGGTGCGTTATTGCAGTATCCCAGTTCTGAGGGAAATGTATTTGATTACAGTGAATTTGTTGCCACAGCCAAGTCCCTGGATGTAAAAATTGTTGCCGCGGCCGATATATTATCGCTTGCACTGTTGACCCCTCCCGGAGAATGGGGAGCGGATGCGGTGGTCGGAACCACACAGCGTTTCGGAATTCCACTTGGATTCGGAGGCCCACATGCGGCATATTTTTCTACGAAGGAAGAGTTTAAGCGACACATTCCGGGAAGGATCATCGGAGTTTCCATTGATTCAGAAGGAAATTCCGCACTCAGAATGGCGCTTCAGACCAGAGAACAACACATTAAACGAGACAAGGCCACGTCCAACATTTGCACGGCCCAGGTCTTGTTGGCTGTTATGGCCGGAATGTACGCTGTGTATCACGGACCCGAAGGAATTAAAAGAATAGCCGGAGAAGTGGCTTCCAAAGCACACTGGCTAAACCAACAACTAACGAAACTGGGTTGGAAACAAGAAAATGAAAGTTTCTTTGACACCCTTTGCCTAGCCGGTGACGTTTCGACTCAGGCAGACATCAGAAACAAGGCGGAAAATGCCGGAATCAACTTCAGGTATTACGAAAATGGCTACATCGGAATTTCGGTTGATGAAACCACAAAAATGACAGATCTGAATGCCCTGGTGGGAATTTTTGGTGGTCAGGAAACAGTGAACGGTTCAATGTCAAATGAAAACGCAATCCCTGCGAAATTCACGCGAAAAAGTGCTTATATGACACATCCGGTGTTTTCGGCCTATCATTCAGAAACAGAAATGATGCGCTACATCAAACGACTGGAAAACAAGGATCTTTCACTTAATTTTTCAATGATACCGCTTGGCTCGTGTACCATGAAACTAAATGCAGCAAGTGAATTATTGCCATTGAGCTGGGCAGAACTGGGCGGAATCCATCCGTTTGCTCCTGCCGATCAGGCTCAGGGATATATGGAAATGCTTAAAAACCTTGAAAACTACTTAACCGAAATTACCGGATTAAGCGCTACGTCCTTGCAGCCAAACAGCGGCGCACAGGGAGAATACGCCGGTCTTATGGTCATCAGGGCGTATCATGAAAGCCGCGGAGATTTACACCGTGACATTGCGCTCATCCCTTCTTCGGCTCACGGAACGAATCCTGCCAGCGCAGTAATGGCCGGAATGCAGGTGGTTGTGACGAAAACCGAGGATAACGGGAATATTGACCTTGCCGATATCAAGGAAAAAGCGGAAATGTATAAGGACAGGCTTTCCTGTTTGATGGTTACCTATCCTTCTACTCACGGTGTTTTCGAGGAAGACATCAAAAAAATCATCGACATCGTTCATGAAAACGGAGGTCAGGTATACATGGACGGTGCGAATATGAATGCTCAGGTCGGACTGACAAGCCCGGGTGAAATTGGGGCCGACGTTTGTCACCTCAATCTTCATAAAACCTTTGCCATACCTCATGGTGGAGGAGGTCCCGGAATGGGCCCGATTTGTGTTGCATCGCATTTGGCCCCCTTCCTTCCAAGCAATCCCATCGTTGCAACCGGTGGCAATAACCCGATAAAAGCAATTTCTGCCGCTCCGTTCGGAAGTGCACTCGTACTGGTAATATCTTATGGCTATATCAGAATGTTAGGTCACGCAGGACTGACCCAATCAACCAAAATTGCCATATTAAATGCCAATTACCTGAAAAGCAGGTTGACCGATCATTACGATGTTTTGTACAAAAACAAAAAAGGAATGGCTGCTCACGAAATGATTTTGGAATGCAGGGAATTCAAAAAAACAGCTGGCATTGAGGTTACCGACATTGCAAAAAGGCTGATGGACTATGGATTTCACGCACCAACTGTTTCGTTCCCGGTTGCCGGAACCATAATGGTCGAACCTACGGAAAGCGAAAGCCTTGAGGAACTTGATCGTTTCGTTGATGCTTTGATTTCAATTCGTAAAGAAATCAGTGAGGTAGAAACAGGAATCGCAGATGCAGAGGATAATGTATTGAAAAATGCTCCGCACATTGCAAGAAATGTCATGAGCGACGACTGGAATCATTCGTACTCAAGAAAAAAAGCGGCTTATCCACTGAAATGGGTACAGGAAAACAAATTTTGGCCATCGGTTAAACGGGTTGACAATGCCTTCGGAGACAGGAACTTAGTATGCGCCTGCCCTCCGACTGAGTCGTACGAAATGGCTCATTAGGAATGCTTTTTTTAGTAAACTTTAGCAAAACTTATTTTGATTTCATGCCAAAGATCAATTTTTGAACGGAATCATTTCTTATTTTTGCTTTAAACCATTATTAATAAACTGTTATGAAGAAATTATTTACTCTTTCACTTGCTGTAATTTTTGGTGCAGCAGCGATAGCACAAATGTCGTCAGCGCCTGACCAAGGTGGCTACGGCGTTGTTAGAAACACCGATAAAAAATATTACGTTAACAAAGACGGAAAAATTTCAGAAAGACCTTTTTCGAAATCAAACAATAAAACAGCTTCGGACAAGCAATTGTACCTGGATTATTTCCTGACTGAATTGGATGGATACGCTCTTGGCGATGACAATCAGATCAAGCGTTTTTACAGCCAAATGAATGACTCAGCCCGCACACTTGTCGGAACTGCTTTCACTCATATTTTTGATGCGTCCAATTTTGATGTTTACGGTTTTGATTCGATCGGACGTATTCCAAATGTTGACTATATCATTATTGACTCTGTCATATTCAACATGGGTCACAAAAATCATTCAGGACTTGACAATGAAGTGATCCTGACATTGAAGACCCTTCCATTGGGTGGTGGTCCGTCACAAACAGGTACAGTTATCTGGACTCAGACCCTTACCAGCAAGGATTTCACTCCTGGCCTGGAAATTGGTTTCTTGCCTGAGTTTACAGTACCGGTAGGCGTTACTCTTCCTTACATTAACAGAGGTGTGTATTTTGAAATGTCGTTTAAAGGTAAGTATCCACTGGATTCTGCTTCTTGCCTGATCAATAGCTGGGACAGCAAAATCACTTGTCAGGTTGCTCCTACCTTTACAGGTTCTGTAGAGTCATGGACATTGCGTGAAGCAGGTCTTACACCAAGCCGTATTTTCTTCCAGGATCCACATTGGGCAAAGCGTGTTGGTGCAAATGATTCAATGAGAGTATGGAGTGGATTTGAAGCTTACATTGACTGTAACGGAAACGCATCTTATGAAAAAGGAACAAACGAAGCTTCTCAGACACAGAACTACTCAATGGGAGTTCACTTGACCTATGGTGGTGACTTTTTTGGAGTCAATGACTACAACAATGACTTGTCTAAATTGAGCCAGAACTATCCAAACCCATTTAGCAGTACTACAACAATTGATTACACACTTGTTAATTCAAGCAACGTAGCCATTGAAGTATTTGACATTACAGGTAAGTCTGTGAAGTCAATTTCAGAAGGATTTAAAAGTGCCGGTTCACATCAGGTAAGCCTGGATGCAACGAACTTGAACAATGGTATTTATTACTATTCTTTCAAGACAGATGCAGGTCAGATCACCAAGAAAATGGTTGTGAAGCACTGATAACAGCATAACAGTAAGAAAAGGCCTCGTTTATAACGGGGCTTTTTTTTATCTTATCTTTTTCATTATTTCGGAGGCAAACACGAATTCGTTCAACTCATTGTTGTCTGACTTCAGAATATCATGTTTATCTCCTTCCCACCATTTCTGGCCCTGATAAATGAACAGGATTTTATCACCCACCTCCATGACGCTGTTCATGTCGTGTGTGACTGTTATGGTGGTGATATCAAATTCCCGCGTGATCTCAGTGATAAGATTATCTATCACAATGGCCGTCTGCGGGTCAAGACCCGAATTTGGCTCGTCACAGAAAAGATACTTTGGATTGAGTGTAATTGCCCTGGCAATACCGACTCTTTTTTGCATGCCTCCACTTAATTCAGAAGGGTACAGGTGATTTACATCGGTCAGATTCACGTGTTCCAGGCAGAAATTTACCCGATCTCGCATTTCTTTCTCGGACATTGTGGAATGCATTTTCAGCGGAAATGAAACATTCTCTTCGATTGTCATGGAATCAAAAAGCGCGGTTCCCTGAAACAACATGCCGATTTCTCTTCTTATTTCCTTTCGATCCTTAAAACTCATTGACGTATAATCTCTTCCGTCAAACAGTACCTTGCCACTGGATGGCTCATGCAATCCCACGATGCACTTTGTAAGAACAGATTTTCCCGAACCACTTGCCCCGATAACGAGGTTGTTTTTGCCCCTTTCAAAAACAAAGGAGATATCCTTTAACACTTCCTTGTCGGCAAAAGATTTTGATATATGACGTACTTCTATCAAATGAGCAGTAGTTGTGTGAGGATGTAATTCATTATCAATATGGCTATGCTACTGTATACAACCGCCTTGGTACTCGAGCTGCCAACCTCCAGAGATCCACCGTTGGTATAATATCCGTGATAGGCAGGCACTGAAGTGATAATAAAGGCAAAAACGACCGTCTTTATCATGGCGTAGGTAACCGAAAAACTTTTAAAATCATACTGAACTCCGTAGATGAAGTCATGTGATGCCACAATATCGGTGAAAATACCGGCAAGCCAACCGCCGAAAATTGCAATACCCATGGACAAAATAATAAGAAATGGATTTATTAAAACCGTGGCTGTAATTTTCGGAAAAATCAGATAGGACGCCGAGTTCACACCCATTATTTCAAGAGCGTCTATCTGCTCGGTTACCCGCATGGTTCCAATTTCGGACGCAATGTTTGAACCGACCTTTCCGGCAAGTATCAGAGATATAATGGTAGGTGACAGTTCTAAAATCATTGACTGTCGCACCGCAAATCCAACTGTGTAAACCGGAATCAGCGCACTGGAAATGTTGGACTGTGTCTGGATTGTAATAACGGCACCCAGAAAAAACGAGATAATGGAAATGATGCCCAATGAGCCGATACACAGCTTCATTATTTCTTTAAAAACCTGATCCACAAACATATATGTCTTTTCAGGTTTTTGAAATACCTTGGTGAGAAGAATGAAGTAACGGCCTATGTGATAAAAAACTTTCATATTGCTTCAGGTTATAAAAATAAGTGAAAATAGGTTGCAGT
>DNDT01000088.1:3591-3846 GCA_003487525.1 Flavobacteriales bacterium | reverse complement strand
CGTTGACGTGGTTGAGGTAAATACACAGGACAAGAGTGTCGTGTTGCGTATCGATTCAAAAAGATACACCTACAAGGTGAAAGATCGCTTTGACAACTTACTGGAGCAATTGGGAATGAACGGTATCGGGTCCGGAAAAGTATCGGAGGTCAAAGCCCCGATGCCGGGATTGGTGCTGGATGTTTTGGTAAACAGGGGAGACAAGGTCAGCATGGATCAGCCCCTTTTGATTCTCGAAGCCATGAAAATGGAGAA
>DNDT01000088.1:0-3480 GCA_003487525.1 Flavobacteriales bacterium | reverse complement strand
AGTAATCTGGAATCTGGAATCTGGAATCTGGAATCTGGAATTAGCTCCCCCTATCCCCTTATACCCTAATCAAGCTTAATCTCAAACTGAACCAAATCAATAAACTGCTGAACGCGGTCGTTCACTTCGGATTTTTTCAATTCCCACATGCGGTCCAGTCCGAATTTCTCCACGCAGAATGAAGCCATGGCGCTGCCGTAAATCACGGCTCGCTTCATGTTGGCAAAAGAGATATCGTCTGTCTGAGCCAGGTAACCTATAAATCCACCCGCAAATGTATCTCCGGCTCCGGTTGGGTCGAAGACATCTTCAAGCGGCAAGGCAGGTGCAAAAAAGGCTTCCTTTTCATTGAATAACAAGGCTCCGTGTTCTCCTTTTTTAATGATCAAATAGTTGGGGCCCATCTGCAGAATTTTACGCGCCGCCTTTGTCAGTGAGAACTCGCCTGAAAGCTGTCGGGCTTCCTCATCATTGATTGAGAGCACGTCTATCTTGGCCATTACCTTTTCCAGATCGTCCATGTTGTTGTCCATCCAGTAGTTCATCGTGTCAAGTACGATCAATTTTGGTCTTTTTTGCAGGCGTTTGATCACCTTCAGCTGAACATCAGGGCTGAGGTTGCCCAGCATTAAAAACTCGCTGTTCTGATATGCGTCCGGTAAAATCGGATCAAAGGAAGCAAGTACATTCAGTTGGGTATCTAGGGTATCCCTTGAGTTCATATCAATATGGTATTTGCCCGCCCAGAAAAATGATTTCTCACCTGTTTTTATCTGCAAACCCTGAAGGTCAACGTTTCGGTCCCTGAGCCGGCCAAGCGCCTCGGCGGGAAAATCCTCTCCAACCACGGCAACAATGTTCGAGTAGTCAACGAAATACGAGGCGGATGTGCTGATGTACGATGCACTGCCTCCTATTATTTTTTCTGCTTTTCCAAATGGGGTTTCAATGGTGTCGAAGGCTACGGTGCCGATGGTAAGTAAACTCATGTGATGTGTAAAATTTTGCGCAAAGATAGTTTTTTTGAGGGGAGATGGGAAGAGGGGAAGTCGGGGAGAATTACTTAATTAATAGCCGATAATTACCATTGCATAATGTCATTATGAACTTTCTTTTGTAATATTGCAGCCCGAATTTTACCAATAGCATAAAATCCGGACAAACATTCCTCAGTAGCTCAGTTGGTTAGAGCATCTGACTGTNNTATCGAGCCTAAAAGACCGAACGATCAATGATCAGCTCAAACGAGCAGCCCTTAGCATTGTCCTTAACATATCTGAAGGAACTTCTCGGTTCTCGAATTCAGATAGAAAGAGGTTCTACATCATATCAAGAGGTAGTACTTATGAATCTGCAGCCTTATTGGAATACCTTCTTGGATTAAATCTCATTGAAAAATCCCAATTCAAAAACATCATTACTTCCCTTGAAGAAATCTCCAAAATGCTTTTTTCGATGATCAGACAATTAGAGTGAGTGTGCGTGTCAGCGTGAGTGAACAGTACATCGTTGTTCACACGCACCCACACAGACAATGACACTTTTCTCAACCATGGGAGTCACAGGGTTGTGGGGGAAGTGGAAAAGTATTACTTACCACCAAACATTTAGCCAACTGTAGATCGTAATTAGTAAACAGATGGAAGATTGGAAAAATCCTGAACAATGTGTGTGGTTCTTCGTTACCGGTTTGCCTTTTTGCTCTCGCTTTGCATCTCTTCGAGTGTCGCCAGAATCTCATTGGTCTCTTTTAAGAGCCTTCTCAACAGATTATTGACATTGCCTTCCATCATATAGGCATTCTGCAAGGCATTTCTCGCCAAGACACCCGTCATGATCCTTCGATAATTGGTAAAACTGCTGTCCTTGGCGGTGGAACCGGACCATCGGGTGTTGTAGATAAGTCCGGGTTCTAATGTTTTTCTGAATTCCCAGGTAGATCCGCTGTAAAATGCGTGAACCTGTTCCTCGTAGAAATTATTCAAACTCTTATAGACCTCGAAGTAATCCGCAATGTCATTGAGTAATTGTTTATTGTTCAACAGAGAAATCTTTCCCGACGATTGTGCTTTATTATAGGTAGAAAGATTTGGGCTAAAATTACTGTGCCGCATAAATCGTAACGCCAGATTTCTCAACGAATCTGTTGATACTATTTGCTTTTCTTGTTCAATTAAGTCGAAGTACAAGTTCATTGTACTTAGCTGGTAATCAGACCATTTTATTTCGTCATTTTCAATCTTGTCAGCATTGTATTTGAAATCCTCAATCAGCGATGCGATGATCTCATTCCTTTCCAGGTCAAGCTTTCGTTCTTCGTTCCAATTGTTGATCTCAACGGCAATAAGTATTCCAATCACCACCAACACAATCTCCCCAACGGCATAGACCATGTACCGGGCAAAGCGACTTTCTGCCAAAGCCTTGATGCGAATACGGTTAAAGAAGCGAGCCATGATTTCAAAGATAGCATAATCACTATTGGAGAGAACCCTGCAAAATATGCGGACTTAATTTGTTTTTTGTGAGCGTATGAATGTTCCTTAGCGCAGCGAAACCTGCCTGCAGCAAGCAGGCAAGTTCGCTCTAATTACCCAATCCCTTCGTGCAAAGAAGGAAATTAGCTTATGACACTAAGCATCGATCATTCATTTGAAATGATCATTTTACTTTGATAAACCTCCTGATCAATCATCACCTGCAACAGGTACATGCCATTTTTCAACGCCAATCCATCAATCAAGATGGTATGCTCTTGCAGTTGTACATTGTTAAAACTGGTAGTAGTCCGACCCGAAAGATCAAGAATACGGACCCTGGCAAATGAATCGTGCTCAGAGGGTAAGAGAATACGGAAACTACCCCTGTTCGGATTTGGAAATAGCTTGAGACCATTTTCAGGATTCTTGGTTTCCTTCAGACCCAGGTACTCATAGATTTCCGTATAGGTAGTATTGGTAATAACCGCTTCGTTGTTATCAAAGTAAATGGCTGCACAGTTCTCCACAACATCACCGTGTTCAAGTGTCGGAACGGCTTTGATACGGAATGATACATATCCCATGCTTTGTTCAAAGTTGGTACCGCTGTCAGGCAGATTTATATTCTCAAAAATAAAATCCACCATGTCGGGATTGATAAATTCCAGCCGGTAATCATGGCTGGAGGACAACATTTCAAAGCTTTCTATCAACAGGTCCTCGCTCAATGCATCCCTGATCCTGACAAAGTTTGCTGAAGCTGTTCCCGTGTTCTGAAAGCGAATGGTATAGTAAAGGTAGTTTCCTTCCTGAACAAAGGCCGGACGAACTTTTCCCATGGGTTGAACAACTTTGTCATTGGGATCATGAGATCCTCTCACCACATTCAATGTGCTGTCTACATTGTCTATGGGAAAAGTGTCTGAACCGTTCAGGTAAATACCGGCATAAAACCTTAATGTGTCACTAATTGAGACATTTGGTATGCTCTTGTTAAACG
>DNDT01000202.1 GCA_003487525.1 Flavobacteriales bacterium | reverse complement strand
GTCGAGATCCTTCAAAAGCAGCGGCAGGACCTGCGTGAACTCAAAGTTACTGCCGAGAGTGTTCAAGACAACAACCCGCCCTGGCGCTTCCGCAAGATACACATCCATTATCAAGCCGTGGGTACAGGTATTGACCTTGAAAAGCTCGCCAAGGCGATCAGTATCAGCGAAGAGAAGTATTGCTCGGTGTATGCAACACTGAGAGACGCCATCGAGATCACCCATGATTATGAAGTGGTGGAACCATAATCCGCAGATCACACAGATTTCGCAGATTGTAAGAATCAAAAACTCCGAAGTATAGGCTTCGGAGTTTTTGATTCTTACACTTTGTTGTAAACCCGTTCCCTGACCAGCTCATCATTCCGCCTTTCATGTTGATCGCGTTGTAGCCAGCACGTAATAACATCTTTGTGGCGGAGCGGCTGCGGCTTCCCGTAGCACACACGCAGACAATTTCCTTATCCTTTGGCAGATCCTTCATGCGGCGGCTCAGTTCTCCCAGTGGAATTAACTTTGCACTGGTGATGTGTCCTGTCCGAAACTCCTCAGGCTGGCGTACATCCACAACCAGCGGTCGCTTCGGCGCTTTTAATTTTTCATTCAATTCTGCCGCGTTGACTGACGGCATCGGCGGTCCAAACAGGGACTGCAATAAATTCATTCTATGTTCTCCTAAAGTTTGATGTTAGTTGTTTAGATGCGGAAAAGGCCGAAAAGTTGCGAACAGGTTGTCGGTCCTCATTGACTGTGGTTTTCATCATCCTTACCTCACAAAAGCGGATAGCTATGATGTAATCCTATCAGGCTGGTTCAGTGTTGAGAGATTTCTGATATTCATGGAGTATGTTGCTGACGACAAGTATTATAGTCAGTGGATAAATAAAATCGTGCTGGGATGAAAGACGATAGAAGGCAGTGTCAAGATGCCAGATCAGTGGTGAGCGGGTTACCATAAAAATAAATGTAATAAATACAAGGATGAGCAACCAAATCAACCATATATATGATAGGGCAATACGTATTTTCGGCATATCCTTGAGCGCCAACAGAGTCAGTAATACAGACATTGTAAATATGGGGAGGATACCTTGAATGTAGTTGATGTGTCTGAGAACGATTATCGGGAGACGATCAAGGTTTTGAAAAAAATCAAAACTGAATTGCAAAGACAGGGTATCTCCCTGTATCTTTGTCAAATCCACACCTCCAAAATGCAGGATCAAAGGCCAGGTCAGTAGCAGCACCGTAAAGATCAAGGCTGCAGGATAATTCGCTATAAGAAACTCCCGGTGCTTTTCTTTTGGGAAAAGGAATACAACAATGAAAAGTACACCGGAAAAAATGATTAGCCCCATAATCATCCCCTCGACCTTGATAAAACTCAACATGCCAGCAAAGAACGCACCCAGCCAGAAAAAATTGGAGTTTCGTTTATACATGTTCTGATCGTTAGCATCAATGTTATCCAGGAAAAACTGTGTAAAGGTCAATACTGCCATCCCTGCACACGCCATTAGTAATTTATCCTGATACCCATTGTAGACCGCATCATTGTAAAATAGAATGGCAATTGGAAAAAATATAATGGGGATAATCCAATGATTTTTTTGTTTAAACAAGCTGAGATGGGCGAGTATCCAAAACCCATATGCTACAGGCCCCAGGAATAAACCATAGATTGGTTCATACTTACCTGTAAATCGCATGGTGAACATCCAGAACATAGGGCCAAGGTTTGGGTATTGGGCCATGGTAAGTGCCCTAAAAGGCTCACCCGCATAAATACTTTTGGTTTTATTTAGCCAGATGACCAAAGTATCTGCGCCTACTGTAGGTTGAGTTTTGATTTTTACCCAGCCGACGACGATAATGAATAGTGCAAGGATGATCCAGGCAAAGGACATTGGATTTCTCCTTGCAGCCTTTGACTTTAAGAATTTCTGGATGAATATTTCTCTTTGCCAGAAGAGAAGTGCAGATATCATTGTTATGATCAATGGAAAGTAAATCGTTGGTGGAATGCCAAATGCATGAAAAATGATCAAAGCCAAATTCGTTAGCAAAAAGCCAATCCACCAGCGATAGGGCAAATCCAGTTCATGTTTCGCCATAATTGTGCCTAAAAGGACCGGCAGCAGGACCAATGGAATGGATGCGAGAATCAAGTTAACGAACTGTATCAATGTTACCCACTTCATTTAGGTAGTTCTGCCATTTGGTATCACCTTTCGTATTGATCTCATTTAGGAAAGAGTTTTTTATGGCAGCAAAACAAAACCTGTTGTTATCAAATTCACGGTTATAAACTGTATATCCTGAAAGATTCACTTTCACGCCTAGGATGGTGATATCACTAATATTCGGCAGTGGGATGTGGTCACGGCTCTCGATTGTCAGAATAAAGTCTGTCGTCCCACGGTTATGTGAGAAGTCCTGAATTGGATCGCTGATGGGATACATTGTGGTGAGTCCCTCACCGAGAATTACAACATTCCATTGCCCGATTACAACGAAATTAATGGGCGATTCGTATAATGTCACAGATAGGACTTGTGATTGTGATTTCGGCTTGTCATCAAGGTGGATGATGATCCCCGTCAATAGATCATAGTTATCCCTTGTTTGAAAAGTCCATGTAATCTGTGGGGGATCGGTTTCAATTGACTTTAGCGTTGCTTTCGTAATTTCCACTTCCTGTGTCTCATTTTCATGTAAAGAGATTCCCACGAGCAAGCGTTCATCGTAATGGATTCTCGAGTCTGAAAACAGCACATGCGGATAATGATTAAAATCACTGTAGCGCATTGTTGGGAAAATATCCGGTTCGGGAATGGACGATATGATTCTTTCCAGATAACCATAGCCCATCTTATTACAATCCCCATAGTTCCTTTGTTTCATTATTGATGTTGATTCGAACAGAAATTTTCTGGCGTTGATTCTAGTATCCTTTACCAGCCTGTAGAATGGGA
>DNDT01000184.1 GCA_003487525.1 Flavobacteriales bacterium | reverse complement strand
GCATAAGCGCTCCCCTTCTTCCATCCTGTGCAACTTCACGGGTTGAATTGGAATAGCGCTCCATAAACGGCACAACACCTGTTGAGGTTAACGCGGAGTTCAATACCGGCTGACCTTTTGGTCTGATGTGGGATAAGTCGTGTCCGACTCCGCCTCTTCTCTTCATCAATTGAACCTGTTCCTGATCAATTTTCATGACACCACCGTACGAATCGCTGTCTCCCTTGTTGCCTATCACGAAACAGTTCGACAGGGAACCGATTTGAAAATCATTTCCGATACCGGTCATCGGACCACCCTGAGGAACGATGTATTTAAAATCTTTCAGCAACTCATAAATTTTCTTTTCCGAAAGCGGGTTTTTATATTTTTTCTCAACCCTGGCAATTTCAGAAGCCAGACGACGATGCATATCGTCGGGAGTTTTCTCAAAAATGTTTCCCTGAGAGTCCTTCAGAGCATATTTATTAATCCAAACATTCGCAGCCAGTTCATCTCCTTTGAAATAAACTTTTGACGCCTCATATGCTTCCTGATAGGTGTATGTTTTTTTCTTTTTGGGAGCATTTTCTTTCTTTACCTCGATAGGTATCTCTTTCGTTTTTGTTTCCAATAAGGGTGCCTTGCTCATAATGAAGTAATTACGCTTTGGATGATGTAATGAGTAATCTCATGGCAATTTATAAATAGACTTCTCTTGATTAATTTCTTTGGCTCATTTTTATTAACATTTATTTTAGTAAGCGTGCCGAAAAGCGCACCGAATAGTCTAAAACTCTCTATTTCAACAAGGTAAAGGACCCTTTTACCTCATGTTTTTCATCGACCGCATCGGTCAATTTGATGACGTAAATGTACGTGTCGTTGGGTGACAACACTCCATTTTTTTTCCCATCCCAACCAACTTCAATGTTGTTTGTGAGGAACATTAATTCACCCCATCGGTTATAAATTCTGAAATCATATTCCTTGACCGGTTCTCCATAAGCCTTGAAAAACTCATTGTGATTATCGGAATTTGGCGTGAATGCATTTGGCACAAATATGGTGACCTCCGGTTTTACAAATACATCTATATAATTGGTGTCATTGCATCCAAATTGGGTGGATACAACCTGTCTGACCCTGTAATGACCCGGTTTCCAATAATGATGCGTGTAATCGCAGAAAGGAGACTCTATTCCGTCTCCGAGATCCAGGTTGCAAAGACTTATATCCTTGGAAAAATCCTTGAATTTAATTACCGGATCGAGGATCGAAGTGACATTTCTGTCCACCCCCAAAACAGCTTCCGGAATCTCATTCACCTTGATATACCCTATTTTCAAGGTGTTCACCGAGGCAACACATACTTCGTTGGTTGAGACAAGGAGGCTTACATCGTAAATGCCGGGTTTCGGATACACGTGCTTTGGATTTGCCTCGGTGGACGTGATTCCGTCACCAAAATTCCACAGATATGTCATGTCAGACCAGGCAACGGAATTGTCCTCGAACTTGACCCGAATGGGTACACAACCGCTTCGCTCCTTGACATCGAATCTGGGGATAGGTTTTGGGTAGGTATACAGGGTGTCGATATACTCCTCTTCACACCCATTTTCCCGGATTATCAACGATACCGGATACACTCCGGGTTCGGTAAATTTAACCCCCTCGGGGTTCTCGTCAAAACTTCCACTGGTCACGGATTTGCTTCCGAATATCCATTCAAAATTTGCGTATTCCTGGTACAATCCTCCCGCTTCAAGGTTAAAAGAATGACCTTCAAAACACTGTCCCTCCGGAGCCGTAAAAAAAGGCTCGAGAAGGTCGTAAATTTCGTATTCGGTGTAAACGGTGTCGGCGCAAGAATATCCCGGATTGGCAATCAACATTATACNNGTACTTTCCGGTATCCGAATAGGTCCAGGTGGGTTCGAATAAATTGCTGGTGTCATTGGCAAGCTGAGGCTCCCCGAAATCCCAGAAATAGGTCCTGGCATTCTGACTTGAATTACTGAACTCCACGGTAAGTCCTTCACAGAATCGCTCCTGCGATGAAGCAGCGGCAACAGAATTGGCATCACAAAATGTAACGGTAAATTGGAAATCCCTCTTGTTCTCACTCAGAAACACCCCATTTCGGTATTCGGATACACATACTCCGACAACATATTTACCCACTCCAATTGCCGTTCCGCTGAGAATCCCGGTAACAGGATCGATGGAAATCGCGGGCAATGAAGCAATTTGATACGAGCCGCTGTAGCCCCCTGACCAGTTGATATTGGTATATGGAGGCGGTGGAGCCGGAAAAGGAATCGGAAACAACTGGGAGCCACCGTCATATGGCGTACACAGGGAATACGCAAGCGAATCTCCGTCAATATCGGTTGCCTTGTGGTTGAAAACAAAGGGATCATCGAGACACAAAACCATCGGCGGATAGTTGTCAAAAGACGGTGAGGAATTGGGACTGTTCCCAATTTCATTTGTTCCCGGAATGCGAATCGTATAGGTTGACCCCGTTCCGCCCGGGGCAATTACGTTTACGATACCCCCGTTCCGACAACAGCGCTGATACGTCAGCGTGTACCCATCCGCGGAGATCGGAAGTTGTATTGTTTTGACATATACTCCAAGCTCTGTGCAAATATCCGGTGGGGCCTGGAGGCAGGGATTATTGACAATGACATCGAGTTTTTGCGGACCCGTGACGGGCAACCACATACTATCGGATCCGAAAGGTGTTTGATTATTGCCTTCGTAAATTGTCAATAACAATGGGTTATCGAAAGGACCTGTTGCCCCGAATCCGCAATCTTTATATATGCGAATTGTAATTTTATATTCCCAAAAATTTGATGTTGTCCCCAGGTATTCAGCGGTAATCTCACCTCCGACAATATGAGTGGCAAAGCTGCGCTGTGACACAAAGATGAACGCGGCCAGAATCAGGAAACCGGATATTTTGTTCAATTTCACAGCTTAAACCATAAGGATTAGACAACAAGTAAAGCTACGAATAATCGTCCTAATTTCAACAGAGTGGCTGGAATTGAATCTCTATCTTTGGCGATAATGAAAATGTTTTTACCGATTCTCGCAACAGGCATAATTTGTTTTACCGGCAGTTGCATATCCCAGTCAGAAGAATCAAATATTCATGCAATTATGGACAATGATACCATCAAACATTCGTACACAAATGACCTGATCAAGGAAACCAGTCCGTATTTGCTTCAGCATGCGCACAATCCGGTGAATTGGCATGCCTGGGGAGAAGAGGCACTGAATAAGGCCAAAATGGAAAACAAAATGATTCTGATAAGCATCGGATACAGCGCCTGTCACTGGTGCCATGTTATGGAGAAGGAATCATTTGAAGATGAGCAAGTTGCTGCGTACATGAACGAACATTTCATCTGCATAAAAGTGGACAGGGAGGAGCGGCCGGATGTCGATCAGGTATATATGGAAGCGGTTCAATTAATTACAGGCCGCGGAGGATGGCCCCTGAATTGCTTTGCCCTGCCGGACGGAAGACCTTTCTACGGAGGAACCTATTTTCCGAAGAAAAACTGGTTGTACTTGCTTCAGAACGTAGTCAAAGAGTACGAATCTGATCGTGCAAAAGTTGAATCCTATGCCAATGATTTAACCGCAAACATCAATCGCGTTCATCTTGCACCCGAAGACACTCAAAAATTGGAAGAAATCAGGATTTTGGAGAGCACCATTTCCCAATGGAGGCAAAATTTTGACAACAAGGAAGGTGGACCAAACAGGGCCCCAAAGTTTCCGCTTCCAAACAACTATCAGTTTCTGATGGATTACGCCATCATTACACATGATGAAGAACTGTTGGATCATGTTGAATTAACCTTGAACAAAATGGCCCTGGGCGGCATTTACGATCAGGCCGGAGGGGGATTCGCCAGGTATTCGACGGATGGAATCTGGAAGGTGCCTCATTTTGAAAAAATGCTTTACGA
>DNDT01000221.1 GCA_003487525.1 Flavobacteriales bacterium | reverse complement strand
GGACATGTGATCTTCATTGATGCAGTGAACGAAGTGACCCGCGAACGCAGCATGAGCTTTCTCAAATCTGAGCATCAGCAACGAATCGCAGATGCTTATCACGATTTCAAGGATATTGAAGGCTTTGCGAAAGTGGCTTCGTTAGTTGACATTCGTGATAACGATGGAAATTTGAGTATTCCGTTGTATGTGCGTGGGAGGACTGTAGGCGATGAAAAAGGCGAATATGCTNNCTTATAAATGGAGATACTCATGACTATAGATAATAGTTTAGACACTCCCGAAGAAGAAGTTATCATTGATCCAAGTGAACGTAATATTGATGCTGAAAAATTAAATTTTAAACAATTGAAAGATCTATTTGAGCCAAATGAACTAAGTAAAATTTGTTCTTATGATCTGATGTCTTCTGTCAATGGTCCTATCTATCTTGTTGCAGAGAGAGGTGTGGGGAAGACCCATATATTAAAACTACTTTATGAAGTGTTATTAAACAGGGGTGATATCTCTCTTTGGATGGACCTGAAAGAGAACCCAATATTAGCAACCTATAACAGGTTGAAAAAGGAACATTCTGGTTACCAGAAAAAGCCAATATTGTGGCAGATTGCGATACTTGAAGAAGCATCAATTAAGATTGTAAATCGTTACCTAGAATATATTGATGATCCTGATTTCCGCCAAAGACCTAGGGCAATTCGTCGCCAATTTAAAAAAGAACTTAAAGAAAACATCAAAGAGTATTTTAGCTATGTAAGACAATATCGCAGGGAAGAGTGGGAAAAGTACCATCGCTTTAAGGATGCGGTTGAGAAGGGCAGCAAGCAATTTGGTAAAACAAGTCAATGGCTTGTGGTCGAAGTGATTGTTGAAACTATAAGACGTCTAATAAATAGAACAGTTACGCCAAGCCCTTTAAGTCTCAGTGTTGTAAATGTCCCGGATAAACCTGGTGAAAATGAAAAGGAAAATCAACCTGTAACTTCTCAGGAAAACATATCAGACAGATTACTTGAACTCGAAGCTTGGTTCTGGAAAATCCTTAGGCTAATACAAAATTTTGATTATCCTGACAATGAGAACCAAAATCAATTTACAAAACACCTACCAAAATGTCACTCTGTATATGTGATTGCAGATGGAATAGATCAAACACGGCAGCCCATGTCCCATAGTGACCTTTTTGCACTATACCAAGCTACTAGGTTTCTAAACCGAAAATGCCCACAAAATCAGGTCATTAACTTTAAAGTAATTATGGGTATTAGGGCAGTCACCTTCTATTATTACGTAGATCCAAAAGACCCAGATAGGGGACAAATGTTTACAGATGTTGAGAAATTGACATGGGGTAAGGAAGCCTTAAAACAAATGATGGCCCGTCGAATTGTAGAATGTGATCGAACGATCGTGGATGACAGGATAGATGATGTAATAAGAAGACGCTTTCCTGAAAATGTACATTATTTTGGATATAAAGAATCTGCACTTGATTTCATATTTAACGTAACCGCGTATCGACCTCGTCAAATTATTATTTTGTGGAGGAAATGTGCTGAACTCGCGAACCAGGAACACAACGCTTTCAGCATTTCCTTTGATGAAGATCTGATAGTACACGGATTTCAGCAATATTCAATAACAACACTCCCTGATGATATAGCAGAAGAATATTCTTCAGAGTACAAGTTTTTAGACGAACTATTGGAATATATAGCAGCCAATAAAGGTGACGTTGAAAGAATTGTTTCCCGCACTGATCTTAATAATTTGATACAACAATTTCACGGTAAGCTCTCCCGACATGGGAAGAAAATCCCAAATTGGTTAAGCGGTGGGCCAAAAAATATTACGAATGATGTTGTTGAGGTGCTTTACAAAACAGGTATTATAGGCATACCCGGGCCTTATAGAGAAAGTGATTGGCTGGATCACGATCATGTGTATAGCAAACCAACTCTGAATACTACTCATTATGAAGAGATATATATTCGTCCTCATATGTGGACTTTCCTAACAAATGTTCAGGAGGAAATTGTTCGGCGCAGAAAATATATTTTTTCGTTATTTTCCGAACTAAAAAACACTGTAGCAGATCTGGATCATCTGTTAAACAACCAAAACAAATCCCAACAACAAGAATTTGCATATGCGCTTGCTCGTTTCCTGGCCATAAGTTATCGAATAAAAAATTATTCTGGTTACCCAGAGCCGCTGGATTGGCAGGAATTGGAAAAGGTTAAGCGTGTAATAATTCGATCTTGGAACTATTTAAGTCTCTTGCCAAATTTGAGGATTGGCTATTATGAAGAGAGTGCTCTATTCGTTGAGAGCNNAGCATTGCTGACGATTTGCATAAGGTTATATTGCTTTCAACCTACCCAGAAGAATTAAAGATCGAAGAAAATTTCTTTGACTTGGAAAATCTGGATAAGAACATTAGACGCCTGCGGCCTTGGGTTGATGCTTATGCAAACGAATCCCCACCCCAGATTCCCCAGGAATTTAATGATATTTTGATTCAATCTGCGGATTCCTTTTCTAACATTTTGGGACGCGCGTTGGAAACAATAAAGCCATTCATAACCGGGGCATAGTTACATGAAGAATTCGAGAGTTGATATGAACAGGTTGGCAGGTGAAGTTGTCGCAAATAGATTCCGTTTACTGGAAGGTGGATATTATCTGGGTTCCCAAAAGAATTTTTGGGTCAATGATGCAATTGACCTGGAGAGAAACAAAAGACTTGTTGTAATTTTTCTTTCGGAAAGCCTTAGCCCTCCTAGCGTCGACAGATTCGTGCATATTTTAGACACCCACAAGATCCTGATTCCAGATAAAGGCTCCAGTCTGGGTTATTTTTACTTTGCTGTCGAAATTGCGAGTGATGAAATTATCAAGCAAATCTATACCGAATGGTCTGAAGAATCGGAATCAATACTTGAAAAAATCCCAATACAAGAAACTCCTGGAGGGCGAAGAGAGATTTCTGGCAATAGAAGTATTCAAAGGCGTAGCACAGTTAAGGAAAAATCAAGAAAACCTGATAAATCAAGAGCTGGGACTTCACCAATGGTTATAGGGTTGGTTGGGATTCTCATACTTGTTATTGGCATTTATTTTGGTCGCAGTAACATTTTTACTACAGCCACTCCCACTCAAAACCTCCTGCCTACTGCAATCAGCACTATGGCTGCAACTGATGTTCCAAAGTTAACGGCCACTGCAGTAATCACTCCAACGGAGAAACCTTCTCCTACGGTGACAGTAATATTTAACACTTCGTCAACACCTCTACCAACCCTGACCCCCACTCAAGAGCCTGTGATTTTTGCGGATGATTTTTCCGATTTAGAGAAAACCAAGGAACAATGGATGCAAGTTTTTGGAACCTGGACTTCGACGCAGGGTGTTTATACCTGCCAAAAGCAGGAAGACCTCTGTCTCAGTCTTGAGAACTTGGACATTACAGGTGATTTCGTTGTTTCAGTGGATATCCGTGGGGACACTGGGACAGACAAATCCATTTTCATTGGATACACTGAAAATCAAAAGACCATCCAGATATTGCTTCAATCGGATCCAACCAACAAGATAAAAGTAATTAAGCATGTAAATGGGCAAGAGGATGCTGTATTGGCGGAAGTTGCTTATGTGTTCAAGAATAACGATTGGTATCGGATAAATATTACTGCGGGTGAAAAATCTTTGGACATAATAGTTAATGAAGAACTGGTGTTGAAGATTGCTATTGAAGCTCAATCAGATTTGTCTGCAAAGATTGGAATAGGAATACCATCAAACGCCAGTGACG
>DNDT01000449.1 GCA_003487525.1 Flavobacteriales bacterium | reverse complement strand
GCTCCCTTATTGGTACTGAAGAATGATTCTCCACTTTTATCACCAAGGGGCGCATCGAGTAATACAGCTGTGTAGCTTCTTGCTGTTGGGGAATTGGTTACTACCGTAATTGATTCTTTAGCTTCAGCAGTTTCTGTCCCCTCTTCTTTTACAACAAAGTCGAAAACAACGTTTACACCTACCTCGTCTGCCATCAATGTGTAGGAGAAATCATAAAATAATTGATTCGAACCTTCATCTGGCGTAACGGTTGCATACTCCGAAGGGATGCCGTCACCTACCGTTTTTGAAATATCAAGAGAAATCAATCCGCTTGGTGCAGATACGGATACCTTTGTTGCAACCACATCACCGGGTTCCCCCTCAAAAGGATCGGCAACCGCAGGATTGAACAGGATCGTGGCCGGCTGCGGCGGAACCACTTCCTCATCCTCCCCACAAGAAGATATGAGGAATAAACCTGAGACAATAAATAAGGCAAAGAATTTTAATAGATGGTTTTTCATAAGTGTTTAAGTTTAGAGTGATTACAAATATAACATTTAGCTTGAAGAGCTTCAATTACTAAGGATAATAATTAAATAAATTCAGAAATGGCCAATTTGATTTCATGCTTTGGCAGCACGCCTGATTGTCGCCAAAGTATTTCTCCCTTTTTAAAGACAATCATGGTGGGAACAGCCCTCACGCTGTATTTCATAGCTGCCTGTTGATTTCTGTCTATATCGACCTTGATTACCTTGATTTTGCCATTAAGTTCTGCTGATATTTCTTTAAGAATGGGCGACAGGGTATGGCATGGACCGCACCATTGTGCATGAAAATCAACCAAAACAGGAGTATCCTGCTGGCTGATCAGCTCATAGAAGGATTTCTTTTGCTCCATAAATACCCTTTATAACTAGTTATACTTAAACGAATGTTATATTAGATTGTTGAGCAAAATTAAATTTTATTCTTATATTCACCAGCTATAAAATTACCTGAGAAAATTATAAAGATTATTTGACTAAATATGTGTTTATTTGTATAACAGGATATCCTAAAAATCGCTTTTTTTTTATCTTTGTTATTACTAAACAGTATTTTTGAAATAAGGTAGACAAGACAATCAGGTTCAACAACATTTAAATCCTTTAATAATGGATGCATACTTAGACCTTGCCAATTGGAATATTTATGGGAAATATATTGCCTACGCCTTGCTAGGGGTGGGCATTTTAATAATCATATATCATTATCTCAGATTATTATTTACTTCCGACTTTAAAGCGAGGTATGATTTCATCAACAAATATGAAATTAATACGCTTTGGGTCAGTGCCCTTTTTGTCATTTTTGGGGTCGGATTTTTTGTAAATACGTTGGTTGAGGAAGGAGAAATCATTTGGCTGATGGTGCGGGTATTTGTAACCGTAATGATGGGCTTGATTTTAGGGGTTATTATTTCCAACCTGCTTAAGTTCTACTATCCATTCTATGTTGAAAAAAGGCTGAAGCGACTCAGGTATGCACCGCGTAAATCTCCCAAAACCGGGAAGCCCATGAAGTTATTGAGCGAGGAGGAAGAAGACGTTTACCTCGATGAAGGAATGCAGGCTGAAGAAAATGTTTTCTCTGTCGATTATGATGTATGGATTGATGAAGAAACCGGTTATACCAAGATCGAAAAATATGCCGGCCACCTGGTGGCCCTGCAATGTCCGGAATGCAGTTATCAGACCTTGAAAGTGGTTAAAGAGGAAATCCTTGAATCACCCACTGGAGAGGAAGAGGGAGAATTGATGAAATTTTACAAATGTGATTATTGCGGTTACAAGGAACGAAAAGCCTTCAGGATTGCCAAGTTAAAGAAGACAGAAGGTATCAATAAAGCCAGCACCCTTTAATCCTTTTTTTTCGGGCGATAAACCGATCAGGGTACATTGGTATGCTTCAACTGTTTTCGTCCCATCCCATGAACGCGGCGTACTGCCATCGTTGGGCTTTTCCACCGCAAAGAAATTATAGGTCCCTGGAATTAATGTCACAGTTACACTGCCGTCTGCTTCGCACCCTGGGCTTGTTTTATAGTATTGCGTGATCGTTCCGTACATAACATTATCGATATAAATGTCAATTGGCGGTCCGTCAAAATTTGACCAAAAGGTTAATTTACCATCCGCTGTTATTTCTTCCTGGAATAACCCATCACAAGAATCCAATAAAAGAATTGCCGAAAAGAATAGCAGTGTAAGTAATATTTTTAAAGCTCTCATTGTATTGACATTTCGTATTCAATTAACAAAAACACTGCCATATTTTGAAATTTAATCCATCAATTTTCATCTATAAAAAAAGGAAGGCAGTGCTCCTTCCTTAAAAATTTAACCTTAACGTTATGTAGAGAGTTTAGCGAGAAAGTCTATAATATAAATTATCTGATACCTCGGTGAGATAATCACTTCTTTCCAACAGCTGCTCCAGTTTCTTATCCAGCCGATCACAGCTTTCATACACCAATTCATTGGATGTATTATAAATTTTTATATAGGTTTCTGTGTTCACGGAAGGCTCCTCGACCAGGCCAAATAGTTCCGACGCATTAAAGGCCACGTCTATGTCGACGGTTTCGTTTTCATGAAAGTTATCTGCCAGGCAGAAACCATTTGCCACAAGAATCACTCCCAGTGATATCCCGGTTATCAACAGTACCCTATTAGTCATTTTTTTCATTGATACCCCTTTCCCAACTATGGGCAATCTAAATGCCAAAA
>DNDT01000483.1 GCA_003487525.1 Flavobacteriales bacterium | reverse complement strand
GCATCTCCAACAGGCACCAGTTTGCCATACTTTCCATCTTTTAGTATTTCCCTCGGACGGCTTGGACAATCTGTTGCAACGACAGGTGTGCCACAACACAATGCCTCAATCAACACAGTGGGTAATCCTTCCCAGCGGGATGACAGGACAAAGAGTGAAGCCCGAGCCATATACGCAAATGGATTCCTAACAAAACCAGGTAAACTTACATCTTGATCCAATCCACGTTCAGCGATAAGAGTTTCAAGCATTGAACGCTCTCTCCCTTCCCCCAATATTATTAAGCGGGCGGATTGTTTTTGCCGTACTTGGGCGAATGCTTCAATTAGCATGGTGTAGTCCTTTTGCGGTTGCAAACGACCCACTGCTATTAGCACTGGAGGTTGATCAGGTTTGAACCAAGGATGATCTAGCGGGGCTCTAGACTTTTCTTGGACATCAGCTCTCACTATAGATGGGTTATATATCACATTGATACGCTCACGCGAGATATCAATCAACTGTGCTAAGTCTTCACTTACCCCTTGAGAAACAACAACAATTCCGTCTGCCCACGGATAAAATTGTTTCATTAATCTAGGCATTAGACGCATTCTCCAAGAAGAAGCGTTTCCGGCTTCTAGAGATACCGTATTCTGTTCATTCACGAACAGCTTGGTCTGCGTGCCAGCCAGTCGCAAAGCCAACAGAGCTAGAATATTAATGTGCCCAAATACAGACAACATCGCCACGGGTTGATTGCGTCTCAAGTATTTTATTAAAACAGGTAAACTGGTTAAGGCCCTAGAAGCTTTCAAATCTATAATATTTACGGACTTTTGCACCTCGTTCAGAAAGGGACCTTCTACCTGGGCTAACACCAGATCTATGTCATATCCCTGATTAGCAATGGCATGAGCCAAGTTTAACATCGAGCGCTGGCCACCACCGCCAAATAATGAATCCATGAAAATTGATACTTTGGGTTTCCTTTTTTCTGTCATATCCATAATTCCAAAATATAATTATTCTATCCCATCAAGCCAGATCGACAAATCCCGATCTAAGAGCTCTTCCAATTTGAGAATGTCCTCTCGGTAAAGTTTTAGTAAGTCAGATCGTAATTCGGGCGGGAATACAGGAGGAGAAATCAAGTTTTTTTGCCTCACTCGTTTAGCAATCATCTGCAGATTTTTTGGGAGAATCGATTTGGCTGCGCCAACCAGAGTCGGATGATAAAAAAATCGGTTTAGCCATCTAACCCTTGGTATCCCTGCTGGGTTATATTTGGTAGATGTATCAGGTTTGCGACTCTCGTCGACACCTACAAAATTGAACAAGTCTATTACGGTTTTTGTTGGATCCTGCTTGAATTCTTCGAAAATGGATATTTTGATTTTATCTCTTGGAAAAATATCAAAATATCGCTTAAGTCTGCGGTAATAGAATCCTTCCTTTACGTGGCTCGATTCAATTGTCAACTCATCGTGGCTGCTCCCAACCGCTTCCCCTCTTCGTGTACGCATCAAAAAGCCGGAAAAAGCCCGGTCGGCTGGATTCCTCAAACTAGCTATCAACTTTACATCCGGAATGTGATTATGGATTTTCTCCGCAGCAGTCGGACAGCGGAAGTATTGTGGCGAAACCTCCCCGATTGCAATTTCATCGGAAGCCTCTGCAAATAGATATTCATATGCTTCAAAGGTTGTAACTTGAAAGTGCCGTAGTAAGGGTGGAGCACCCTCATCAGCCCATTTCCAGTTAAGCGCATCTTCGTATCCAAAGAAATTAGATCCTTTAATAGGGCACATGAAGACCTGGGGATGCTGATTAAGATAACGAAAAAGAGATGTAGTTCCTGCTTTTGCAACACCAATTATGATGAAGTTAGGTAGTGTCATAATTTTTATCCTTATAAATCATTAGTATTTAATTCATGATCCTGATCAACTTACTTTATTTTGATATTCAACCTAAACTCTGGTCATATTCCCTAGTTGTAATAACTTCATAATCCCCTGGTTACAAAATGTTTTTCCTGGATAAAGAATACCTCCATTTATGTTTAGGGTCTACCAGTACCATGTCTTGTTTTTTAGCGCTGACGACCCGCCTTGGCCTCTCCAAAACGAATTGTATTTTGAAGTTCTTTGAATACAGGTTGCCGCTATCAGGACATTCTTCATCTGGACAGGATCAGTAATCATCTATAGTATAGTATTTTTCTGTTGCGGGCTTATCTGATGTCGTGGCGGTAGTGGAAACATATTCATCACTTAACACACATGAACTCAGGATATGAATGCTACTTGGCTGGGCAAGCTTTATAGCTTTAGGTTCCTGATAGCGAGTTAATGCCCCACTTGCAACGATAAAAGTCAGAAATAACCAGGTTGTTTTCCTGTACTCCCAAGTTAACATAGATGCGCCTATAACCCAAACTGTGAGAACACTCAACCAAAAAATAGCATCCTCTTTTGGTTGCTTCAATGCTTGATACACAGCAATCATCAAAATCATTCCAAAAAGGGTTAATCCTATCAATCCAAGTTCAACCAGCACTGATAGAAATGTGTTGTGCGCTACTTTACCCAGGCTATTTACCGAACGATACATGTCGGAACCGACACCAAGAATTGGATTTTTAATAAAAACGTCAAATCCTTCACTCCATAAAAGTGTGCGCTGATTGAGATCTCCTTCAGCGATTGCATCACCTGTTGTTCCCAATCGCTGAAAAGATGTAAGCGGCTGTACAACAGGTATTACCGTCACTATTGCCAATAACAATAAAACAAGAATGGCAAACCGTTTCCAAATTTGAATGCGTGTCAAAGACATAAGGCCATATAACATACCAGGTATTGATGCAACCATGGCGGTTC
>DNDT01000180.1 GCA_003487525.1 Flavobacteriales bacterium | reverse complement strand
ATTCGATCGACTTGTCGAGAACAAAGGCAGAAAAAATTCATTCTAATCTCGCTGATTGTTTGTGTCACAAGCTTTTAATGGCTAAGTTTGCCCACTTTTTAAAATTCGACCCATAAAGTGGCATCAAACGTTAAAATATTCTCCGGAAGAGCAAGCCAGAAACTGGCTGAGAGCATAGCATCGAGCTATGGCGGCTCCTTGGGTGAGGTTTCGTTTAACAGTTTTAGCGATGGTGAATTTCAACCATCGTTTGAAGAAACTGTTCGGGGATCGGATATTTTCATCATTCAGTCAACCATTCCACCGGCAGATAATCTGCTCGAATTGTTATTAATGGTTGATGCGGCAAAAAGAGCATCGGCAAACAGCATCGTTGCGGTTATTCCTTATTTCGGATACGCCAGACAAGACAGAAAAGACAAACCAAGGGTATCGATCGGTTCCAAACTTGTGGCAAACTTATTGTCTGCAGCGGGGGTAAACCGCATAATGACAATGGATTTGCACGCAGATCAGATCCAGGGATTTTTTGAAGTGCCCGTAGATCATTTATACGCGTCATCGATTTTTGTGCCATACATTAAAAGCCTGGGACTTGACAACATGGTTATGGCCGCGCCTGACACCGGAGGATCGAAAAGAGCGAACGCATATGCAAAGTTTTTCGACTGTGAAATGGCAATTTGCTATAAGCAGCGCAAGGTGGCCAATGAAGTCCATAACATGACTGTTATTGGGGATGTTAAAGGGAAAAACGTCATTCTTCTGGATGACATGATTGATACCGGAGGAACCCTCGCCATGGCGGCTAACCTGATGCTTGAAAAAGGCGCAACATCTGTCAGGGCCGTTTGTACGCATGCTATCCTTTCCGGAAGCGCCGTAGAAAAAATTGAAAATTCAGGACTGGTCGAACTCATCGTTACCGATACCATTCCTATGAAGCAAGAATCACCAAAAATTAACGTATTGACCGTGGCTAATTTATTTGCCAAGGTTATTGAGAAGATCGAAAGTCACGAATCAATCAGTCCAAGTTTTATTATCTAACACACTAATTACACATCAATGAAAACTGCAGATATCAAAGGAATCCTTCGCGAAAATACAGGCGGAAAAAGCGCGGCGATAGTACGAAAAAACGACAAGATTCCGGCTGTAATATATGGAGAAAGCGGAACACAGCACGTTGAAGTAGATTACTTACCTATTTCAAAGCTTATTCATTCACCGGATCTTTACCTGATAAACATAAATACAGGTGAAAAAACTACCAGGGTTATTATTCAGGACGCCCAATTTCATCCCGTAACCGACAAAATTCTTCACGTCGATTTTCTGGAAGCAGCAGTTGGAAAGAAAGCGGTTCTCGATATTCCTGTTGTTGTTACAGGTAAGAGTATTGGAGTGCTGAATGGCGGTATGCTTGTGGTTAAAATGAGGAGATTAAAGGTGAGAGGAATCCCGGCCGAAATGCCCGAACAAATTGAAGTGGATATTAGCAAACTGGAAATTGGCAAGTCAATAAAGGTTGGTGATATCAAAGGATTTGAATTCCTTGATCCGGACAATGCTGTTATTGCGCGAGTCAAAACTGCCCGAACAATGGAAGAAATAATCGGAGAAGTTGAAGAAGAAGTGGTTGAAGGAGAAGAGGGAGAAGAAAAAGCTGAAGGAGAAGAAGGAGCTGAAGGAGAATCTTCGGAAGCGGAAGCAAGTGCCTCAACGGCAGCTGAAAACGCCTAGTTTTTTCAGGCCTGATGAAGTTTCTTGTTGTCGGATTAGGCAATATTGGCCCGGAATATCAGGATACCAGACATAATGTAGGTTTTAAGATACTGGATTGCTATGCCAGGCAATCCGGTATTTTTTTTAAGGACGAGCGATACGGGGCCATTGCGCATGGCAAATACCGCGGCAGGCAACTGGTTTTTCTGAAGCCCTCGACCTATATGAATCTCAGCGGTAAAGCGGTTAGTTACTGGATGAATCAGGAAAAAATTCCCCTGGAAAGAGTCCTGGTAGTCACCGATGATATCGCCCTTCCTTTCGGGAAAATCAGAATACGGGCCAAGGGAAGTGACGGTGGCCATAACGGCCTGAAGAACATCAATGAAATCCTGGGAAGTTCAGATTATGCCAGACTACGTTTCGGCATAGGTGACGAATTTCATAAAGGCAAGCAGGTAGAATATGTGCTGGATGAATGGACCGAAGAAGAAAAGACGGCCCTGGATGCACGGCTTGACGTTTGTGTCGAAGCCATCAACGCCTTTACCTATATCGGCCTTGAAAAAACAATGACGGCTTACAACAGCAAGTAAGGTCTTCCTATTACGATAAATTTTCCTTCAGATACGTTTCAACCGCGGAAATCGCAATTCGTGACTGTTGCATGCTATCCCTGTGACGCACAGTAACGGTTTTATCTTCGAGTGACTGGTGATCCACGGTGATGCAAAAAGGAGTACCAATGGCATCCTGTCGGCGATATCGTTTTCCGATGCTGTCTTTTTCATCGTACTGACAGTTCATTGAGTCACTGACTGCATCCATTATTTCCCGCGCCAATTCAGGCAAGCCATCTTTCTTCACAAGGGGTAGAACCGTCGCTTTTACGGGAGCAATCACGTCCGGAATGCGCAACACAACTCGTTCGCTTCCGTCTTCGAGTGTCTCTTCGCAGTATGCCTTGCTTAATACAGCCAGGAACATCCGGTCCAGACCAATGGAAGTTTCCACCACATAAGGCGTATAACTTGACTGATCTTCAGGGTCGAAGTACTGCATTTTTTTGCCGGATAATTTTTCGTGCTGGCTGAGGTCAAAGTCGGTTCTTGAGTGGATTCCTTCAAGTTCCT
>DNDT01000046.1 GCA_003487525.1 Flavobacteriales bacterium | reverse complement strand
ACTGGCTTCCAAATCGCCAATAATATTGTAATAGGAAGCATCAGAGATGACCTGAAGACTATCTGAATTGTCAAGGTTGTTTTCGATGCGGCTCATTAAACTCTGATCGAAACTGGATCCAATGCCAATATCATCCGCTATTAACATGATGGCATTGAAATACTTCAGGCTTGCCTGAAACTCACTAAAACTGGCAGTATATGCCAGGTCGGCAATGAATATTCCGAGTCCCATGGACTTTCCTTTAAGGTCAACGAATTTTTCCCTTATTTCCGTTGAACAAAGCACGCTTGAATTAAATTTTGATCCTGTCGCCTTTAAAAATTCCATTGTCTCATGAGGAGACGGAACGGCATAATGCACTTGATCTTCGATTATTACTTCCCCTGTCTCGATTGCCTCATCAGCAGTTTCTTCCTTTGGACCTTCGTCTACGCAAGAAGAGACTGCAAATGCCAAAGCAAAAGCGGTCAGATAGTTGATATACGGCCTCAACCCATTCATTTTTATCATGTATTTACGTATGCAATTATAGTGATATTTTGTTGGAATTAACATTAATTCAATTGTTTTTTGAAATGTCCACTGCGAAGCAATATCAACCCAATGAAGGTTATTAGAGCATTAAGTAAAATGATTTCAAATCCTATTTCAAATTCAGGCATCACACGCATTAGGAGTTTCAGCACCATGTACGTAAGAATTGGAGATAAAATGGCAACAACCGGAACCCATTTATCGATTACCTTATAAGATGTTACGAGTCCAAAAGTAAATAATCCGAGTAAGGGACCATAGGTATACCCCGCAGCTTTAAATAAATTACTCACGACACTGTCGTCATTTATGGTTCTGAATAAAATAATGAGGGATACAATGGCAACCGACATTCCGACATGAACATATCTCCGTATTCGTTCCTGTGAGCCGGGCTCATATTTTTCCTGCAAATCCATGATGTCGACACTGAACGAAGTCGTCAAGGCCGTTAAGGCAGAATCCGCACTTGAATAGGCAGATGCAATTAACCCCAGTACAAAACAGACCAGGACAGTGGTTCCAAGCTTTCCGCTAAGGGCAATTTCAGGAAAAAGATAATCCGTTTTCTCCGGTATGGGCATTCCGATCTGATTTGCATACATATATAACATCGCACCCAAAAACAGGAACAGGATGTTCACAAACACAAGCACCCAGCTAAATACGATCATGTTTTTTTTCGCCTCTTTCAGATTTTTGCAACTCAGGTTCTTCTGCATCATGTCCTGATCGAGGCCGGTCATTGCAATCGCTATAAATACCCCGCTGACGAAATACTTAATAAAATGACTGGAATCATTGAAATCGCCCAGATTGAGCCAAGAAGAATACTCGCTCTGACTGACCTTTTCGAACATTCCGGACCAGGACAGGTTAAGGTGTTCGTTGACCGAATAAAGCGTCAATACCACCGCGATCAACATGAATGTCGTTTGCAGTGTGTCTGTCCAAATAATGGTTTTTATCCCACCCTTATTTGTGTAAATCCAAATTAACAGAACGGTCACAACCACGGTAACAACAAAGGGAATTTCAAATCCCATTTGCCTGAAAATCAATTCGAGTACAATGGCTACCAGGTACAACCTGAAAGATGCGCCTATCAATCTTGACAACAAAAAGAAAAGTGAGCCTGTTTTGTAAGAGAATAACCCGAATCGTTCCTTCAGGTAGGAATAGATCGAGATCACATTCATCCGGTAATAAACAGGCATCAGGACATGGGCAATAATGTAATAACCCACCAGGTATCCGAGCACCATTTGAAAGTAGTAGAAATGTGTGGCACCCACCCAACCGGGAATCGAAATGAAGGTAACGCCGCTCAAACTTGCCCCGATCATGCCATAAGCCACGATAAACCAGGGGGATTTGCGCTCTCCGACAAAGAATGCATCGTTGCCTGCCTTTCGGCTGGTCAGATAAGAAATCAGTATAAGAAATGCAAAGTAAACTCCAATAATGACCGGTATAAACCAGTTAGTTGTCATATCTCCCGAATTGAATGAGAATTGATGTTAAATTTGTCGCTAAAATTAGCCGAAATAGACATTGTGAACTCCTATTCTTCAAAACTTCTGAACAAAGCGGTCGAACAATTCTCCATTTTACCGGGAATTGGCAAGAGGTCTGCCCTGCGCCTTGTGCTTCACCTGCTCAAACTTGAAAAAGAAGAAGTGACGGAATTCGCTCTTTCATTAACAGATCTAAAGGAACATATAAATTACTGCCGCCATTGTCATAACATATCGGACGAAGAGACGTGCGAAATTTGCAGTAATCCCAAGCGAAGCGACAAGATTTTATGTGTGGTGGAAGACATTCGCGACGTCATTGCCATAGAAAATACCCAGCAATTTTTCGGAAAGTACCATGTTTTGGGCGGTGTTATCTCGCCAATTGACGGGATTGGCCCTCAAGACCTGAACATTCACACCCTGGTCGAACGCATTGAAAAGGATTCGGTGGAAGAAATCATCATGGCACTTGGATCCACCATGGAAGGAGATACCACCAATTTTTTCATCTATAAAAAAATTAAAGACAAGGCGGTAAATATTTCTACCATTGCCAGAGGAATGGCGGTAGGCGAACAACTTGAGTATACCGATGAAATCACGCTCGGAAAATCCATAAAAAACAGGATACCTTACGAACAAAGCCTGGGAAACTGATATCACTTCATGAAGCTCTCCGTCATTATTGTAAATTACAACGTAAGGTATTTTCTGGACACCTGTCTTCAGTCGGTATTTAAAGCCTGCCAGGGAATTGACTCGGAAATTATCGTTGTTGACAACAATTCGGGCGACGAAAGCGTGGAAATGCTCAAAAGCAACTACCCGCAGGTTCGATTGCTGGTTAACCGAGACAACGCAGGTTTTTCACGGGCCAACAATCAGGCCATGGACGTTTCGGGTGGAGATTACATTCTGCTGCTGAATCCGGATACGGTGGTCGCTTCGGACTGTTTTCGAAAATGCATTGATTACATGGACAGTCACCCGGATACGGGTGGACTCGGAGTTAAAATGATCGATGGGTCGGGCACTTTTCTTCCCGAATCCAAGAGGGGCCTCCCAACGCCAAGTGTCGCTTTTTATAAAATTTTTGGTCTTTCCAAACTGTTTCCAAGATCAAAGGTGTTTGGCAAGTACCATTTGGGATTTCTGGACGACAACGAAACAGACCAAGTTGACATTCTATCCGGAGCATTCATGTTTCTGAGAAAATCCCTCATCGATAAAATCGGGGGACTGGACGAGGCCTTTTTTATGTACGGTGAAGACATTGACCTCTCCTATCGCATTGTGAAATCAGGGAATAAAAACGTTTACTTTCCCGAAACCTCAATCATTCACTTTAAAGGCGAAAGCACCAAAAAAAGCAGCATTAACTACGTATTGGTGTTTTACCGGGCCATGATCATTTTTGCGCGAAAGCACTTTAACAATCCAAATGCCCGAATATTCAGCTTACTCATCAATGTTGCCGTTTACCTGAGAGCCTTGATGGCTCTGTTTAAAAGATTGGGTGAAAAAATTTACCTGCCTTTAATCGATGTGGGCATCCTTTGGGGCATGCTGGAAATGCTTACCAAGTGGTATGAAATAAACAAGCACGGCGGTGAAAATTTTTATCCCAGGGAAATTCATTATACCGTAATCCCCTCCATGATTTTAGCCTGGATTTTGACCCAGTACCTACTGGGGGGGTATCACCAGTCCATCCGAATGAAAAACGTTTTTAAAGGATTGGTTGCCGGCGCGGTGTTAATCTTCACGACCTATGCCATGCTCGATGAGTCCCTTCGGTTTTCCAGAGCGGTTGTAGCATTGTCGGTATTGATTTCATTTTTTATTGTTCCGTTTTTCAGAGTGCTGCTGAATAAAATCGGATGGATCCGATTGATGAGATTTACCGATATGAATTCCGGCATTATTGGTCTGCCCGACAGCATACAAAAAGTAAAAGATATCCTTTCCGCCAGTACAGAGCGGGAAAAAAACCTTTTCTTCATCAATCCCCTTTCAAAAAATGAATTGTCGAGTCACGAAAAGCCCATCGAGTACACCGGAAGCCTCTATCAGCTAAAAGACATCATTAAGGTGTATGACCTGGACGAACTTATTTTTTGCCTAAAAGATGTTGATACCACAGATGTACTGTCGACCATTCAACTGCCGGAACTGAAAAACAAGAACATATACCTCCATCCCGAAAAGGGTCAGTTTATTCTTCGGAGCAGTTCGATTCATAGTCTTGGAGAATACATACGACCTGAACTAAATCCCGATATGAAGCCCTGGTCGCGGAGGCGAAAACGAATTTTTGACATTGGTCTGTCTCTTTTGATGATTTTATTTTGGCCATTCAGCGCCCTGCTTTTCAGAAATCCGGTCAATTACTTTAAAAATTTGTACCAAATTTTATTGGGCAGACTCTCTTTTGTCGGATTCAAATCGAACGCAAATTACCCGCAATCTTTTCTCATTGAAATTGATTCGGAATCGGCCAAAGAAAGTCATTACCGGGCAGATAAGAAAAGACTCGATTATCTCGTCAATTACAGTGTGATCAAGGATCTTGAACTAATTATTTCAAATTTGAGTTCCCTCGATTCAATCCCTGTATAGCCTATCCGCTTTTTCAATGTATATTTTCCGCCCTCCTTACGGATTATTGGATTATTTTTGCAATTCCAAAATAGATTAATTCATGGGGAAAGTTGAAATCATCATGCCCAAAATGGGCGAAAGTGTTGCCGAAGCAACCATCATTAAATGGTTAAAGCAGGAAGGTGAAACGATAGAAGCTGAAGAAGCTGTTCTGGAAATAGCGACGGATAAGGTTGACTCGGAGATTCCATCACCCGAAGGTGGTGTGCTGGTAAAACAAATGTTCCAGGAAAACGACGTAGTAAAGGTGGGAGAGGTAATTGCGGTTATGGAAGTCGAAGGCAAGGAAAGTCAGACCAATGGTTCCACCCCTGAACCACAAAAAGAGGTTGCAACCGAAAAAATTGAAGTCACAAAGGTTGAAGAAATGGCGGAACAGGTGGCTGCCCCGGTAAGCGGAGCCAGTATTCCAAGAAATGCCGATGGTCGTTTTTACTCGCCTTTGGTCAGAAGCATCGCACAAAAAGAAGGGATTTCACTCAATGAACTTTCTGCTATAACAGGTAGTGGAATGAATGACAGGGTAACCAAAGTAGACGTATTGGATTTCCTCAAAAACAGAACATCCACCCCTGCCCCTGTTCAGCCGACTCAGAAACAGGAAAGCAGCTTACCTGAACGAATTTCTGCGCCAAAGAATATAACACTTATGGATGGCGATGAAGTCGTGGAAATGGATCGAATGCGCAAGCTCATCGCCGATCACATGGTAATGTCCAAGCACACTTCACCGCATGTAACTTCAATGGTCGAGGTAGATGTGACGAATATTGTTCAGTGGCGAAACAAGATCAAGGATCAGTTCGAGAAAAAGGAAGGAGAAAAAATGACCTTCACACCGATATTTTTTGAAATGATCGCCAAAGCCATACGGGAAATGCCCGGTGTGAACGTGAGTGTCGACGGCAACTCCATTATTAAAAGAAAACACATAAACTTAGGGATGGCCACAGCCTTACCTACCGGAAACCTGATTGTTCCGGTTATTAAAGATGCGGATCAGAAAAACCTACTGGGACTGACAAAGTCTGTGAATGACCTGGCAAACAGGGCCAGAAACAACAAGCTTGATCCGGATGAAATTCAGGGTGGCACGTTTACGGTCACCAATGTAGGGACCTTTGGCAATGTCATGGGGACCCCAATCATATTTCAACCTCAGGCTGCCATTCTAGCGCTTGGCGCCATTCGAAAGAAACCTGCCGTCATCGAAACACCCTACGGAGATACCATTGGAATTCGTCACATGATGTTCCTCTCGATGTCATATGACCATAGGGTTATTGATGGTGCCCTCGGTGGATCCTTTATTAAAAAACTGGCCGATCTTTTTGAAGCATTTGATACGGCTAAAACGATCTGACCTTCTTTATTAGAAGATCATTTTCATAATTACCGTCAATAAGATATATTTGCATGGTTCCGCATCCGGGATCAACTTATTTTGTATTGAAATTTATGAAACGAGCGTACACATTTTTAACGGCCATTGTACTGACGTTCACTGCATTAGCACAGAGTAACGGAGAAGAAGAAAGCTTCAGAAGTTCGATGATTGAAGGAACTCAATTAATGGAAGAATTCAGTTATTCGGTGGCTCTCGATATATGGTTGGATTTATTAAAGAAGGAACCCGACCATGCCAACGTCAATTACAAAGCCGGAGTCTGCCTTTGGAAATTACCAAAAAGAAGGCATGAATCCCTTCCCTATTTTGTAAAAGCTGTCAAGAATGTAACCGAGCGTTTTGACCCGTATGCACCAAACGAAAAAGGAGCACCTGTTGAAGCGTATTTCTATATTGCACAGGCTTTTCACCTACATTATGATCTTGATTCGGCAATTGCTTATTACAATGTATTTAAAAGTAAAATAAACGGCAACCACGAATTCTGGTCACGAACTGCGCTTAATATTCAACAATGTGAGACAGCAAAAGAAATGATATTGGATCCTGTGGACATTGAGGTAATTAACCTTGGCCCATTGGTTAATTCGAAATACCCGGATTATGCTCCCGTTATTTCCGTGGATGAGTCAGCACTCTATTTCACCTCAAAACGCCTGAGAAAAGACAGTTCAAACCTATATGCAAAGAATCCAAACGATGGTGACTACTACGATGACATCTACGTTTCATACAAAGGCGAAGACAATGCCTGGGGCGAACCCGAAATGATCAATTTTAACACAAGTGACAACGAAGCAACCCTGAGTCTTTCTGCCGATGGGGAAACCATGTACATATACAAAGCCGCCGCAAACGGAAATGGTGACATTTACACAAGTACACTGACGGGCAATACATGGTCGGATCCGGTACCTGTCGGGTCGGATATTAATTCGGAAGATCATGAATCACATGCAGCCGTTTCACCCGATGGATCGAGATTGTATTTCATTAGTGACCGTGACGGTAGCCTTAAATTTCCTGACAAGGCACATGAAAAAGTTGAATCCAAGGATATCTATTTCTGCAATAAGCTGCCAACAAATGAGTGGGCACTTGCACAACCTCTGAAGGAATTAAACACGGTGTTCAATGAAGAGGCGATATTCCTTCATCCCGACGGAAAAACTCTTTTCTTTAGTTCCGAAGGTCATAAGAGCATGGGAGGGTACGATATTTTTACTTCCGAGATGGACGACAACGGAGTGTGGGGAGAGCCAAAGAACATAGGATATCCATTAAATACCACGGACAACGATATTTTCTTCGTCACTTCGACCAGTGGTAAGAGGGGATACTATTCTTCCACCAGAGATGACGGTTTCGGGGACAAGGACATCTACGTCATATCCATGTTGAGTTTTAAGGAAAAACCACTGACCCTGTTGATTGGTAAGATTAAAACTTCGGATGGATCCAAGCTTCCTGAAGGCATCTTTATTTANNGTATTTACCATGATTATTCAACCGGGCAGTGACTACCACCTTGAATACACTTACAATGACAGTATTTTCTATGAGGACGACATTTTTGTTCCCGAAAACTCTGCGTATCAGGAAATAAACAAAGGCATTTCACTTGGTGCGGTCAAATTTGCAAGCTTCGGCGAGACCAAAAAGGAGACAGTAAAAGAACCAGCCGCCCCTGTCGCAAAAGTTGGTTCGGAGCAACCTTCTGTTGAAGGAAGATTGCAGTACGGATCTGCCGGTGCCGCTGGTGTTGCCTTGAAATTGAAAGACGACAGCGAAGAAACAATTGGAACTACCACAACAGATGGTTCAGGTAATTTTGAATTTAAAAATTTAGCCGCCGGATCTTCTTATTATGTGATGATAGACGCTGAAACCGGAGAAGTGCCGGACAATGCCCAGCTTTTTATAAAAGACCAGGAAACCGGAACCATGCTTCCCGTTTCAAAAATGGCAAATGGCAGCTTCAAATTTGAAACCCTGCCATCTATTGAAGCGGAGGAACTCAAGTTGGCTGAAGAAGAAGAACCACAAATTGCGTATGGTGCCAAACACCCTTCAGTTGAAGGAAATTTGAAATATGGTGCCGTTGGTGCCGCCGGTGTTCCGTTAAAACTTAAGGACGGTAGCGAGAAAACCATTGGCTCGACAACCACGGATGATTCAGGTAATTTTGAATTTAAAAACTTAGGTGCCGGATCTTCTTATTATGTAATGATAGACGCTGAAACCGGAGAAATTCCGGACAATGCTCAATTGTTTATAAAAGACCAGGGAACGGGAACCATGCTGCCAGTTTCAAAAATGGCAAATGGCAGTTTCAAGTTTGAAACCCTTCCGTATATGGAGACAGAAGAGTTGAGTGTGGTGGAAGAAAAAGAAGAAAAAGCGGAAAAAATTCCTGCCTACAAAACCGAAGTCAAGCACGTCGATGGAGAGAATTACATCGTCCACCAAGTTAAAGATGGAGAATCTTTCTTCAGTATATCGGTATTGTACAACTTGAAATTTGATTACATATCTGCTGCCAATAAAGGTGTAGGCGATTTAATCTACGCAGGAGACGAAATTCTTGTTCCAATTCCGGAAGATGTGATGTTCTTCTTTGAGTTCTTTGATTACGGAATACTGGACATAGATGTGAACAGCCAGGACTTTAAAAACTTTGCCGTACAGGTCGAGAAAGCCGTGAACGAGCGAGGAAGCGCCAAACTTATGATTGAAACAAGTGCTTCAAAGGTCCCAACCACAAAAGATGGCGGAAACGAGGCCATAAGCGGCAGACGGGCTGAATTAGCTCAAAAAGCACTTGCAAGCGCTATGCAGGCCAAAGGTATCGGTCCGGAAAAATTGAATTACGCTTCAATAAGCACCTTGGTCCGAGGACCGGAGTTTCAAGATGACGCTTCGGAAAACAGGGCGACGTATAAGAATTTCCAGTACGTTAAAATTATTGTTAAGTAATTGAAGAGAACCGAATTGAATCTTCCTACTATCAAATCCACCATCCTCAGAAATGTAGCGTTGTCCGTTTTGATGTTGTGCACATCAGGTCTGACCTACAGTCAAAGCGACATACTGAAAATCGCCGATGACCACATGAGAAATGGAAATTACAACGCGGCGCTAAAAATCTACATGCGGGTTGCCGTTAAGGATAGCCTTGATGCAGTTGCCAATTACGGTGCGGGAGTTTGCATTTTGTATCTGGCCATGGACAAGCGACCTGCCATTCAATATCTGGAGCGCTCATTGCGTGCCGGCATCAAAAACCCGGAAGCCATGTTCTTCATGGGTCTGGCCTACCATCATAATCTTAAGCTTGAGCTAGCACAAGCTGCATATCAGGAGTACAAAAACAAGGAAGAAGGTGAGATGCTTGGCGAAATTGAACGCCACCTGATGAATGTAAAGAACGCGA
>DNDT01000374.1 GCA_003487525.1 Flavobacteriales bacterium | reverse complement strand
AACAATAATCTCATCGCCATCTTGCCAACCATAATATTTTTTCAATGCAGCAATCATTACTAGGTTGGCAGAGCTTCCGCTATTAACCATTAATGATTCTTTGAATCCAAAACGTTTGGAAAACGCTTTTTCAAACTTAGTTACTTCAGTTCCAGCTGGATACCAACGTCCTTCTCGAAGAGTCTTTACTGCTGCTTCAATTTCTTCTCCATCAAAGTACGGGCCGGAGTACATAACTTTCGACTTAGACATAAATCCTCAATGCCTTCGGTAACTTCGATTAAAGGTTTGAATCCTAATGATTCAAGTTTGTTGCAGTCTAAACTAAATTCCACTGCTTGTGGATAGTGAAAAGGTAGTTTTGCTGGAAAGATTTCACTATTACTGTTTAGTAATGGCTTGGCTTGTTCTAAACACTTTTGTAGCTTAGTGGCTACACCTGTTCCGATGTTATAGATTTGATTGTATTCTCCTTTTTTTAAGATAATATTTATGGCACGGCATGTATCTAATATATGAATAAAATCTCGTGAGAGATTTTTATATACAACAATATCTTCATTATTTTTTAGTCTTTCAATTAAAAAGTGCAGTGAATTTCTCTTTGCGCATCCTGTATCTGGTCCACCATATACATTGCCAAGTCTTAAAATGCGCCAGTTAATTCCAAATTCATTGCAATATTCTTTTACCAATTTTTCAGCACAATGTTTTGTGGCTGAATAAAAACCATTGGGATCACAGAGAGAATTTTCATTGGGATGTTTATGGTGGGGACCATACACAAACCAACTGCTAACGAAATTAAACTCAGTAATACCCGCTGCTCGACACGCATCTAACCGTTGTGCAAGTACAACAAGATTAGTATCAATATCAAGAAAACTATCTGTTTTAAGATTTTGATTACTTGTTGTACTAATTAAATAAAGAACTTCTTTAGATTCAGGATCTAATTGGTTCTTATCAATGACAGCGCTAGGAAATAAACCTCGATAGTATGTGCCAATTATTCCGGTGGCACCGTATACACTTAGATCCATCGTTGTCTTTGGCTGCGAGTAGGATCGTATAACCAGTAGTCACAGCTTAAATCCATATCAAATGGAGTTTCATACTGCTCGCTACCAGGTAAACCACCCCATTTCTCTAAATAATACTTTCTATTCTCTTGAAATGTGTAGTGATTTTTGATTTGAAACCGATCATCTCTTTTCAAAGTGCTACTAACACGATGACTATATTTCAAGGGTAAATATTCCCATTGAAGTCCAGCAAGTTTCATTCGATAGCGATGGTCATTGTCTTCATAATATGCTGGGAAAAAATTTTCATCCATCAAACCAACATTATGGATAAGCCCTGGACCAAAAACCATTGCTGAGTATCCATTCTGAGTTTCATCACATAAAATTCCTGTGAAAGGTTGCTCTAATCTTTTTGCCAGTTTGGCTAATTCGCCTGGCTTTAAATGCCAATCAACTGAAAAAATGCACCAGTAAGGACAATCAGTATTCTGTTTAATAATTTGATTAACGCTTCCTGAGAAGCCTTGATTCATTCTATTTTTAAGTACACAAATTTCTTTGATGTTGGTATTACGTGCAACGGGTAAGTTGGTTGAAAATAATTCTTGTAATTCTTTTAATGTTTTTGTTACCTTTGGGTCTTTGCCCATGGAGTTATCAATAATGAAGTAGCGATTAACCGGATAATCAATTGAATGATAATGATCCAATAAATCCTGAGCACCATTGAGAATCATGGTGCCGATCATTTCAATTGGTTTTGTCATTTTTTTTAAAATAAGAAGCTACTGCTTTAGGAAAAGAACAAAAAAATGTGCTAATACAATACCAAGTTGCTGCTAGCTGATCTTGGAATTCTTTTATAGTCATTTTGCGAAATGACAGTATAAGTCGATTGTAGCGATCACGAGGATAGAGCCAAGGATTGCTGCAATTGCATTGGTAAAACCTGTCATTTTTCTGGAATATAGATTACTATAAACATAATATACAAAAGGCAATGAATAAGTTAAGAGATCTAAACAAGTCGGCAGCACGCATCACTCTTAACGGTAAACGCCATTACACTACCCCGCTACCAACAGGGCCAGCGCCCTCTGTTACTACTATCATTTCTGAGACTGCATCGGAAGCAAATAAAAGAAAGTTAGAGATGTGGTCCAAGGCAAACCCTGGACAGAAAGAACTAGCAGCAGAACGAGGAACAGCAATACACTATGGAATGGAGCAATACCTTAAAGGCAATAAAGAACCTGAAATTGCAGAAGAGTACCAAGAATTTTGGCAGGGTATGCCAAGTGTATTGGATCAGTTTCAAGAAGTTTTATGGGCTGAAACCCCAGTCCTGGACAAGTTCGATTTCACTGTCGGCAACGATGACGTTGCTCGTGTGTGGGGCAGCGATGATGAGGGACGTGCGTGGGCTGGTGCTCCTGATATTATTGCAGTTGCTAATAATAAACTTACTCTTGCCGATCTCAAAACCTCAGTAAAACCATACTCACGTAAATGGCCTTCCAAGGAGTTGGAAAAGGGTTGTCAGGAATGGCGAGACCTACTTGGCGGACACATGAAGTTTAAAAAAACCTGTAAACAACTTGCAGCGTATGACATTGCGATCCAACAAACTTTGGGTATTACTGTCCAACAAGCTGCAATACTCGTCTCCACTCCTGTTCGCACGCAGATATTTAAGATTTCCAGGCGTTTCCTCGATATCCTTCATGATGATTGGCTCAAGATTGTAGAAGAGTACTATAAACAAATAGAGAATTGCAATGTGTATGATCCAGACCTTATTTAAAGATCTACTAAAAGAAATAATTATTTGGTTTAAGAAGCTTTGGTTTGAGTCCAAACTTAAGGCTAGGCTTAAGATGATTGAAATTCAAAATGAGATCGAGTACGAACAAGAATTAAAAAAAAGTTTCAAACCTACACTTACAGAACATAAGGTTGATCCCAAGATTCAGACTGGAAAGTCGGCTAAATTAGGGGGTGCCCTCCAGCTTTCTGCCCCATGGAAAAAAATAAAATCCAAATAAATACTTATCTGAATTTTAGGTAATTCGATTTAGGATATATAGATGTTCGCAGTCACCCGCATGGAAATTATTGTTTCTAGCGGGGAATGGATCTACTCAATATTACAAAAACTTGATGAATCAACCGATGGATCAACTTTCTTGGTTCCAACAGAAATGCATCTTCATGCTTTTTATATTGCAGTAGAATCATTAGCAACCAATAAAAAAATAACCGTTCTTCTCAAGTCTCACCAAGGGGTTTATGACCAACAAAAATCAACAGACTCTCAAGCCAGGTGAAATCAGACTTGAATATATTCCTATTGATTGGCCTTTGACTCCTCTTGGGGGGAAAAAGGATCCTTATGTTCTTGGTTGGCAAAATAAACCATTTACTAAGACTGAAATTGAAGAAGAACTTTTAACAGGCCAATGTAAAGCCATTGGTTTGCTTTCAGGTCCTGTTTATAACGAACCATATGGATTGGTTTGGGTTGATATCGATGGTCCTAGTATTTATCCTCTTGTAGCAGAACTGTCTCAAAAGTCTGATTTTGATAAAGCATTACCTGCTACTCTGACAATCTGCAGTGGTAAGGCAGGTAGAGAACGTAAGCTTTATAAGATCAAAAAAGAAAATCAAAAACATTTTATTAGAAATAAATATCACTGGCATGGTTCAGGCAATAAAGAAAAACTAGAAATTCTTTGGTCTAATCACCAGGGAGTTTTGATGGGTCTTCATCCAGAAACGGATGGATACTTCACTGCTGAAGGAATGGGTTTTGAATTTGTTGATTCAATTCCTGAATTTCCTCAATGGTTACTTACTCTTATCATCAATAAAAATGTAAAACAAGGTGTTCCTCACAAGGAAGTATCTCGTTTCGTTGCACCTACAGTTGCTGTTCAATGTGAAATTAGTCTTGAACGAGATATAAAATTAGCTGTTGAAGCAATGTGGGCACTGCCTCCTGAGGCAGCTGATGACTACGACCTTTGGATTTTATCTGGTCAAGTACTGCATGGTTTAGATGATTCCTTGCTTGATGCATGGGATGATTGGTCTAAACAATCAGAAAAATATAGAGAAGGTGAATGCCATAGGCGTTGGCTTTCTTTTAATAAAGATGGTGGACGTGGTATTGGATCTTTGATTCATGCTGCACAAGAACAAGGATGGCAACCCTCTCAGGATTACAAAGCAATGCCAGTAAACGATCAAACACTTGATAAGCTTTCAGACCTTCTTAACGACTTAAGCGGGGGCAATGTATCTACAGAAGAAAAAACTTTATTAAAAAATGAAGTTTTAGAACATGTTGATTCTATTAATAAAAGAAAAATTAAATCTACTGGCAAAGGCAAAGAACAAAGACCAAAAAACGCATCATTTGATGTCTTGACTGATCTCATGATTCAAATGTATAAAGGGGACCTTTTATATAGCCAACAACAAGGTGCTTTCTTTATGTATGAGTATAGAAGCAAAGGCTTATGGTCTCAGATGTATGAATCTGAAATGAAAGGTGATATCAAAAATAAAATTGAACTCGTGAAGAAAGATCACTTGCCTAATGGCTATGGCATGAATCTGATCAACGATGTCTTAGAGCAACTCAAAATTAGTCTTATCTTTGATGATTGGTATGATCAAAAGGATTTACTTTTGTTTACCAATGGAATTTTAAATATTGAGACTAGAGAGCTTTGTCAGTTTGATAGAGACCTTTATATGACTCAACAACTTCCATATGATTATGATCCTCACGTAAACTGTGAACCAATTATTAAATGGTTGAAAAATACACAAGACAATAACTGGGGTCGGACTCAAGTATTAAGAGCTTGGTTGCGTGCTGTTTTACTTAGCCATTCTGAAGTTCAGAAGTTTGTTGAGATTGTTGGACCAGGTAAATCTGGTAAATCAACTTATGCCAACCTTGCTCATGCATTGGTTGGTGATGAAAATGCAATGATATCTAGTCTTGAGCATCTAGAAAAAAATCGTTTTGAAACATCCAATCTTTACAAGAAAAAACTACTCTTATTTAATGATGTTGAAAGATATGGCGGCTCTGTCTCTATCTTAAA
>DNDT01000349.1 GCA_003487525.1 Flavobacteriales bacterium | reverse complement strand
TGTTAAGTCAAATTTTGAATTACTAAACTAAAGATTGTGGCAAGATATTTACAGTTCACCTAAACCCACCCTGCTAACACATTGTGGCACTTGCCAAACCATTTTCTAGTTTTGTATAATTAGATATATATTTTTAAATTTGAGGGGATTTGGAAAAAAAACATTTCCTGGACAGCCACACAATGAAGCTCCAAACTTCTTCCATTAAACAATGAGTATGTATCAATCCCAACTTGCAAGAGAAAATTCCGTCGATCAATTGTCTTTCTGGCAAGACAAAAGGAATCTGATTTTTTTATCAGTAGTATTAGTTATTAGCTTTGTTGTCTACCTGCCCTGTCTGCAATACGGATTTGTTAACTGGGATGATACGGTAAATATTTACAAAAACCCTGACATTATAAATATTTCAGATTGGGGAAGTTTTTTTGTAAGTGTTAAAAATATTTTCTCAATACATCTATACGGCAACTTTAATCCTCTGACAATAACCAGTTTTGCCTTTGAAAAATTAATTTTTGGACTGGAAAATCCTGCATGGTGGCATTTTAATAACGTCATTTTACATCTGGTGTGTGTTGTTCTGGTTTTCCGTATAACCCTGGCAATGGGCCTGGAATTGATCCCGGCGGCCTTCTGTGCTCTCCTGTTTGGCATTCAGCCTATGAGGGTCGAATCCGTGGTCTGGGTCTCGGAACGCAAAGACGTGTTGTACGGGGCATTCTACTTGTGCGCTCTTTATTACTATATTAAATCGGTAAAATTATCTTTCCAGAAACGTTATTTGATGGTTATCGTCCCGTGCTTTATTTTATCACTGCTTTCCAAAATACAGGCTGTGACCTTGCCTGTCTCGATGTTGCTTGTGGACTATTATTTCGACAGAAAGTTGAGCCTGAAGTTAATTTATGAAAAATGGCTTTACTTCCTTCTTGCATTTATCACGGGAATTGCGGGGATATATTTCTTAAAACAAGATGGCTCTTTAGGAGAAATAAATAATCATTTTTCCTTTATCGAAAGGCACCTGCCCGCTGCGTTAGCATATCTGACTTATCTTGTAAAATCTGTTGTACCCTATAAAATGTTGCCATTATATCCATATCCAGAAGAGATCAGCTGGATATTTTACGTAAGCCAGGTGACAGTTTTTTTTCTATTTGGAGCGACATTTTACTTTTTTCGTAAAAAAAAGAAGGTTCTGGTTTTTGGCATACTGTTTTTCACCATAAACATAAAACCACTTTTGCAGGTCCTAAGCGCCGGCCAGGCTTTCATGGCTGATCGATTTACATATATACCTTACCTGGGTTTATTTTTATTGTATGCTTACGGAGTTCAAACGATATTGAAGAAGTATGAAAAATCCAACAAATTTGTCTATGTAGCGATCTTTCTCATCCTGGGTGTATATGGCTATATGAACATTGAACAGAGTAAGATATGGAGAAATTGTGGAGTATTATGGTCCCACGTATTGAAATACCACCCTGATAACCTTTCGGCTCTGTATAATAGAGCCGCCTATTATAGGGGAGAAGAGCGATACAGAGAAGCTTTGTATGATATAAATAAATACCTGGCGTTATACCCGGTTGACCCCCATGCATTTGTTGAAAGAAGTATTTTATATGCGAAGGTACACATGTATGAAAATGCATTACTGGACCTTAAAAACGCCGAAAAAATAGACCCCACACACTCAGAAATTTATAAAAACAGGTCTGTCATCTATGCCAGGATTGGCAACTATGATCAATCTCATTGGGAACTTAAAAAATATCTCAGCTTTGAACCTGATGATTCAGAAATGTGGCCGATATTAGCAGCACTCGAGAGGTTAAAAACAAATAATCCAGAGTGACTTGCGATATCTGCTCAATCTACACTCAAGAATTATTTTTAAATTGTTAAGATGTCCAGAGGATATGTTGACTTCTGGACATCTCCCAACTCCCCCACCTGGTAGGTCATTGGTGGGTCAAAAAAATTACCCCAATTGAGGCAAAGAATTTTCACTAGGAAAAAAATCTCCAATAATACCTTCTGCCGTTGGGAAGTGGTTGGGTGAGTGTCAAAAAGGTTTGAAAAAAATACAGTAACTTGTTAAAAAGAATCACTTTCCATTTTGCCTTCCAGAAATTGCTGGTATCAGTTTACCGTAAAAGGCGGTAGAGAGGGTAGCGACATTGATGCATTACAGTTAACTCAGGTTTGTGAAAAACTTGGAGCTGGAGAGATATTACTCTACTGTATTGATAAGGATGGGACTAATAGTGGCTTTGACATTGAACTCGTGAGACATATTAGCGAAAACGTCTCTATCCCGGTGATTGCCTCTTCCGGTGCCGGAAAGGTTGAACTCTTCAGTGAAGTATTTGAAAAGACCGATGTGGAAGCCGCTTTGGCCCCAGGTATATTTCACAGAAAAGAGGTGTCCATTGAGGCTGTGAAGGAACATATGAGGGAACGAGGTATCGAGACACGCTGAATAGTAAAATCAAATATTGAGAACAACTCCATGCGCATAAGAATCTTTTTTATTGTTGCCCTGCTGCTGACATCAGTCGCTGCCTGGGCACAGAATTATAATATTCCCAATCTGACAGTCGATGAGGTAAAAAAACAGCTCGATCAGCCTGGAAAAGTGCTGCTCGTAGACACGCGGACAGAGGAAGAATACAGGCTGGCTCATATTCGGACTGCCGTCAATATTCCACCAGTGCAATTCACCTCAATCGGGAAATACTTGCCGAAAGACAAAAGCCTGCCCATCATTTTTTACTGTCGAGGTTTCAGCTGAGGATTATCCCTTTTAGCCGTAGTTGCGGCTCAAGCAGAGGGCTACACACATGTATATACCTTTCGGGGCGGTTTTCCTGAATGGACCTCTCGTGGGTATCCCATCGAAGGC
>DNDT01000060.1 GCA_003487525.1 Flavobacteriales bacterium | reverse complement strand
ATTTCGTATGGCGATAAAAATGGCCCGAAACATATCCGAAAACAATCGTTTAACCCCGTTCGATTCATTTCGGATATGTTTCGGGCCATTTTTATCGCCATACGAAATGCCGGTATTCAGCTATTTTGGACCATCCTCTTAATGATCCTGAGCTTGATTCCGGGAATAAACCTGTTTACCGCACCATTGCTCTTCTTGATTACGGCTTATTTTTATGGGTTCTCATTCATTGATTACACCCTTGAAATAAAAGGTTACTCAATAAAAGACAGCATTACTCAGGTCAGAAAATTAAAACTCGCGGCGGTGAGTTTGGGAACGATGTTCCTCTTGCTGAATCTTATTCCCTGGATAGGGCCCTTTCTGTCAACCTTTTTTATTTTTCCTCTGGTGATTTCCTCGACATTGCTTATTAACAAGGCCGGAGAAGAAGATAAGTCAATCAATAAACAGGAGGGGACGAGCTAATTCAGTCTCTGTATTTCCAGTCAAGACCCAGCAAAATGCCATCCAGGTATTTCTCGAAGGCATGCAGAACATCGGGAGCATCGAAGCGATCTTCAACCCGCTTGCGACCCCTGTCAGCCGAAATCATGGTGATGCATGTAGGTACGTCACTTACCGATGCGTCATACTTGTCTTTAAAATCGTAAAAACCTACTCTTTCTGCCTCCTCCGCTATTTCACTCATCTGGGCAGACGTGATGGTGGCATCGTAATCTCCTATTTTATCAACAAATTTTACCCCTTTATACGTGCATCTTCCATCACTGTAGACCGTGATTTCATATGCCGGGCACTCACCGTAACACAAGGTTCGCTCAAAGTACAGAAAGATGCTGTCTTTCACTTTTTCCTGAACCGGTTCCACCTGGGCCGGAGTATTGTCGACTGCCTTTTTTGTCAATGAACAAGAAAAAGCAAAAAATGCGATAAGGATAAGGAGTACTCTCATTACTTTTTGATTTGATGGCCCCGTTGTTTGGCCATTTCCTCCAGCCGTTTCTGGAAATTCGATTTCTTTTGATTCTGAGGTTTGGCCTTGTTGATTTGTATTTGCGCATGAATTTTATCTTCATCGATAATCCAGTGCTTGATAGCCAGCATCTGCGCCATTGAAATAACATTGGCAATGAAGTAATAATAACTCAATCCGCTCGAATAAGAGTTAAAGAAGAACAGCATCATGACAGGCATCAGATACATCATAATTTTCATCTGGGTAGCCATCATTTCACTTCCGGCACCTCCTGCGTCCATTCCCATCTGACCACTGTTAATTTTCGTGTAAAACACCATGGATATGGCCATAAGCAGGGTAAAAAGGCTCACGTGGTCACCGTAAAACGGGATTTCAAAAGGCAGTTGGAAGATGGAGTCATACGATGACANNAAGGATTGCTGCCTCAGCTCTATGGATGCGGGAAAAAATCGGAACATGGCAAAGAGGATGGGCATCTGGATCAACATGGGAACACAACCGGACAGGGGATTGACTCCCGCCTTTTTATAAAGTGCCATGGTTGCCTGCTGCTTTTTCATGGCATCGTCTTTATACTTATCCCCAATTTCGGTAATCTCCGGTTTTAAGACCCTCATTTTTGCACTGGACAAATAGGTCTTGTAGGTAATCGGGAACAAAAGCATCTTTATAAAAATGGTCATCAGCAAGATGATGATGCCATAATTCAGGTTAAAGCCGTCCAGAAAATTGAAAATCGGAATAACCAGCCATTCGTTCACCCATCCAAATATCCCCCATCCAAGGGGTATCAGTGCCTCGAGACCAAGATCATACTCTTCAAGGGTCTGGAAATGGTTTGGACCGAAGTAAAAACTCAGGCTGAACAGCTCGTTCTTGCGATGTTCAAATGGTATCGCAAGACTGGCCGTCATTAATTTCACATCCTGACTTTCTTCTTCCTTCTTGGTTTCAATTGCCGCATTGTATTTGTCAAAACTGTTTTTGGCAATGATGGCCGTGGTAAAATATTGTTGCTTGAATGCCACCCACTTTATTGCTGCCAGAAGTTCTTCCTTATCGTCTTTGGTCTCCGAAATATAATCGGGGCTGTCATCCAGGTATTTGTAATAGATGGTTGATGTATTCTGTTGACTTTTAAGGTCTCTTTCCTGAGACGGACTGTTTATCTGCCAGTTCAGTACAATTTCGTCTCCCCTGCTGTCAATTACCTGATCCATTCCGTCGGTTATGACATTGGCATCGAGCATATAATCGTTGGACTTTATGAGGTATTCAAAAGCAAGGCTCTTACTGCGGTCATTGGTATGAAGAACAAACGTCAGTTTCTTTTCTTCGTCGCCTGTCAATACCATGTCACGCGCATCGGTTTCGAAATACAACTCATCCGTAAAAATGTTTTTATTCGAATTGGTGAAGAAATTCAGGTTAAACACACTGGCTCCTTCGTCGAATAAAATCAGCGGAGTGGAATCAAATCGCTGGTATTCTTTCAGGTTCACAGAAACGATCCGCCCTCCGAGTGTGGAAAAGGTGAGGATCATTTTCTCCGTTTCAACCGTGATGTATTTTTCTTCTCCCTCACCGGCATCAGAAAATTCACCCAGTATTTCGTTTTGTTGAATCAAGGCAAGCGAATCTCTTAGCACACTGTGTGACTCAATTACGGAATCAGGTTGAACAACGGGTTCGACCGGGGCTTCTTCAGCGATCTCAACCTGAGTAACCTCAGCTGCCCGGGCTGAATCTCTGGCAAGACGCTGTTTGGCTATTTCTTCGTCACTGGGTGCAGTGAGAATACTGTATCCAATTAATATGGCACCAATGAGCACCAGTCCAATAAAGGAATTTTTGTCCATGAAATGGGAATCAAATTAATTCAGGTTTGCAAAGATAGATTTACTCTGTAGAATAGAGGACCAGAAATGAGAAAACTTAAGCGACAACATTCATTTTGCACTCAATCGCAGCTTTTACGAAGGACACAAACAGCGGATGCGGATTAAGTACGGTACTCTTGTATTCGGGGTGATACTGAACCCCGACGTACCACGGATGGTCCACTATTTCCATCACTTCTACCAGGTCCGTATTCGGATTTTTTCCAGCCGCATGCATACCCATCTTTTCAAAATCAGCCAAATATTTGTTGTTAAATTCAAATCTGTGCCGATGTCGCTCCGCAATCATTTCCTTTCCGTAAACCGCAAATGTCTTTGAATCGGGATCAAGTTTACATGGGTACGAACCCAGTCTCATCGTACCGCCCATTTCAACAATATTTTTTTGATCCTCCATCAAATCAATGACCGGGTATTTTGTATCCGGAGCGACTTCGGTTGAATTCGCATCTTGGTACCCAAGCACATTTCTCGCAAACTCGATCACCGCGCATTGCATGCCCAGACAAATACCCAGGAATGGAATTCGATTCTCCCTGGCATATTTGGCCGTAAGGATTTTGCCTTCAATGCCTCTTTTTCCGAATCCGGGTGCAACCAGAATGCCGTCTAGATTTTTAAGCGTTTCGCTTATGTTAGCTTCATTGATTTCCTCCGAATGAATCCACTTCAGGTTTACCCTGCACTTGTTCCTCGCGCCGGCGTGGATAAATGATTCGGCGATGGACTTGTACGAATCCTTTAACTCGATGTATTTTCCAACCAGACCAATGTTTGTCTCACGCTCAGGTTTCTTTATGACATTCACGAAATTATGCCAATCATCCATATCGAGTTCTTTTTTTGAAGGAATGTCAAGTTTTTCCAATACCACCCTGTCCAGTTCTTCCTTTTCCATAAGGATCGGCACCTCATATATGGTACTGACATCCCGCGATTCGATTACGGCACCCGGTGAAATATTGCAGAACAGCGCCACCTTGTCTTTCAAGGCTTTGTGCAACTTTCTTTC
>DNDT01000121.1 GCA_003487525.1 Flavobacteriales bacterium | reverse complement strand
CTGTCCACCAGGTTGAATGCATTTGTTACGCCCAAAATCCATAAGAAGGTTACAGCAATGTTTACAAGTGGGAAGCCGACAAACATGCGTATCTGGATTCCCTGCCAGATGAGAACCATGGCAGCGAGAATCTGACCCGTCAGTTTCCATCCTGCTGATAGTCCTTTCGCATCATCCCAGATGCCAAAAATGAAAATGATGGATGATGCAAGCACGATTGCCAGAACTTCAGGTATTGCAAGTTTCCCACTCAACATGGTTATACATAGGACGGCAGAAAATATTGCAATTCCTCCTGCTTTGGATACCTTGTTTTCATGAGTTTTATGAGGTGCGCTATTAGGGATATCAATTAGCTGATATTGAGTTGCGATCTTGATGCTCAAGGGAACCAATATAAATGTGAGTACCATACCTGTAAAAATCGGAACAAAGAATTGTAAGATCATGAGTTGTCCAATACTTTCCCCAATTTTACCCTCTCATATATATATGTTTTATATTTGTCTGCCCTATTGACGAGCTTGTCTGTAAACGTGGGATGTAAAAAAACGCAGGGCGCTCTGCAGATGCAGAAAAAGATAATAAGGATTTTTACGACTGGAACGTTGCGCATCATGCCGGACTTGAAACTGTGTATCCACACAAATCTTTATTCCCTTTAGGCGGGCGCGCGTGCAAAATTCCACATCCTCTAAATAGAGTCGATACCCCTGATCCATGCCCCCCAATTGTCGGTATATATCCGAGGGCATTAACCAGAACATTCCTGCCACCCAATCTGGGTGTATGATGCCTTCACTATCTGGTTGTAGCGCTTCAAATTTGTAACCTGGCAGACGTCGTTGGATAAGTTCAAGAGGAGTAGGGAGGGATCGGAAGGAGTCCTGAACTGTCCCGTTTTCATCTGTTATTTGGGGCGCGACCAAGCCTCCCTTTAGGTTCTGGAGGCGTGTTATTAATCCGTCAAAGATTGGTCCTTCAAAAATCAGATCGGGGTTGAGAATCGCAAAGTATTTACCCGTCGCCAATTTAAAAGCGTTGTTGTGATTTTCTGCAAATCCCAATTGGCGTTCGTTCCGCAATATGTGCAGGGAGGCCCATGGAGATGGATCAACATTTGGCACATTGTTTTTCAAATTGTCAGTAAGTATCAATTGAAAACGTTTGGTATCAGGTTCCTGTTCTTGCAAGCTGGAGAGCAAATGGGGAACTTTTTCGGAGTCACCATGACTGATGATGGAAAGTGTAATGAGCGGTTGATTACTCATTTCATTCTGTTCCGTTGAATGAATTCCTGATAGGGTTCCAGCAATCCGGTGGAAATCACTCCGAGCAATTCAAAAGGATTGATTTTGATATTTTTTTGAATCTCTTTTCGCTTCTCCAGTATCTTGGGAAGTCCTCGTAGGGCATCAGTCACAGCTTTTAAGATGACTTTGCCCTGTCCGCGAAATGTCAGATAGAAAGAAAAGAACATAATAGTAATAACATGAAGCGGCAGAAAAAACCAGATCAATGGTGATGGCATGTTCTTGAAAAAGGTCCAGATCATATTACGGTAACCATAATAGACTGAAAAATCGCTTCGTTTACCAGTGCTCACAGATCCTACATGATGAACAATCGCATCAGGAACATATAAACACTTTTTTCCTGCCAGGCGCATGCGAAAACTTAAGTCTACATCTTCGAAATATGAGAAGTAATCCTCGTCGAAACCACTCACATTTATAAACTCCTCGCGCAAATACAATCCTGCTGCTGCACAAGCGCTAAAAACTTCTTTTTGCTCAAGACCAATTTTGGATGATGGGTGGTTGTACCCATTTCTCCATGCCAGCCCGCTGATATGATAAGTATCTCCAATACCATCCAGATGTTCAGGGGAATTTTCCTGAACCTGCCGTGATGAAAAGAATGAGTATTCAGGGTTCTCCTCTGTGGTTTTGAGCAGGTTTTTAAGCCAGTCAGATTCTGGGAAGGCATCCGCATTAAGAAGGGCGATCCATTTTCCTTTTGCGAGGCGAGCNNGAAGCGGGCCAACTTGACTTGGCTTTTTGTACGGTGTTGTCATTCGATCCGTTGTCTACGAGAACAATTTCAAAGTCTTGGAAGGTTTGCTTTGATAAAATATTTAAACAACGAGGTAAATGTTCTTCATTGTTCCATGTGACCAGGATGATCGATACGCGGGGAATATGTTCCATGAAAAATTTATTATATGTGATGGATCATTTGTGTTTTTACATTGTGCAGGACAATGTCCTATTTTGCTGAGTCATTTATAAACAGCCTTTCGAGGATATCAATGCTGGCGTCCCATCGAAATTTTTCCGCTGTCTTTTTTCCGTTGTTGATTAACTCATTCCTTAGCCTTTCATCTTCGATCAATGTCTTAAGTGCAAGGTGCGCACCTTCTATATCGCCTTGCCCTACAACCAGGGCATTGTAACCATCCACAATATATTCATCTATGCCAGTTACTTTCCCGACAACTGCTGTACCACCGCACGCCATCATTTCCAAAGGGGGGTAGGCAAAGGATTCGACCCGGCTCATTTTCAACAGGATGTCACAACTTGAATATATATGGCGTATTTTGCCAAAAGGTACCTTTTCAAAGAATTTGTCGCATTTCCACTCAGGCTTGGGCCTTCCCAAGGTGCTAACGCACCATACTTCACAATCAAGTCCCTCAACAGCCAGAAACGCTTCCTTCATTCCCTTGAATGGAATATCGATAGGGCCCTCCAGCAATATACGAATTTTTTCACCCTTTGGCGCAAGGGCGGTATCTTGAAAAATGATTTGTTCGTTTATCCCATTTGGAACGTAAATTGCGTCGTGGCCAAATTCGCTCTTTAACCAATCCCGAAGCCACTTGGCCATGGTTATAAATTCAAAATCCATTCTGTAGGTTTTATTTGCCCATTTTGATTTTAGTCCATTGGGTTTGTAAAAACGACTCTCATCAGATTGTACGAAATAAATTTTTCTGTCTGCGTTCAGCAGATTGGCCGCATAAGCCGTTCCCCAACTTGTTGCAACGATAATATCATAAGCGTCACCCTTTATTTGTCCAAGTGGATACACGGGCGCCGATTGGTTGGGGAACCAGGGTATCCTATCTGAGTTGTTTTGAGCAATGATCGAAACGTTGTGTCCTCTCAACAGTAGTCTGTTGACATGTTCGCAGACAACCGCCACGCCGCCAGAGATGGCAGTTCCGGGAATGATGTAACCAATTTTTGATTTTCCCTTTATATATTTTTGTTGAAGCTCACGGTTGTCTTGTCCCGTCACGCGAGCATGATTACGACGATCACGAATATTAGCTGCCCGATACCGTTTTTGTAATAAAAATAAATTAGCCCATTGGATGAATTCTGCAACCGTTGAAAAAAGCCTGGCCCCCATTCTTGCCAGCCAGCCATTAGGTGGTACAAGTTTATGGAATAACTGGATGAGTTTCCATTCTTTGCTCATATATATTTCCGCCAACTGACTATCTCGATCGTTCAGTTGAGCGGTCAATTTTTGTATCTGTTTTTTGAGAAGAAAGATTTCTTCTTTTTCTTTTGTATCCCCAACTCTTTTTGATCGATTACCTTGTTGCATGAAAAAATGTCCAATTTTGGAGTAAAAATCAATTGCATTCAGTATGTGCTCTTATTTTACCCTTAAGGTGCAGTGTTGAGGTTGGGCTGGTCAAAAGTGGTAATTGCTTTTCCTTACCTTTAAAATTACCCTTTTATTCTTTTTATCCTTCTCCAAAGCCAAAGAAGAGTTTGGCGGTAAACAGCCTGCCACCACCCCAGGTTTTCTTTAAGGAGTATATTCACTTCTTTTCTTAATCTGTCTTTATCTGAGGTAATCCCTCCGTAGTAATGCAAGGCTGTTTGGTATGGTACAACCTTGAAGGATATCCCCGCCAGAAAGACCTTCAAGAAAAAATCATAGTCGGAAGCCATTTTGAAATCCTCACGAAATGGGTAGCGTATAAGTAACTCTCGCTTTATGAATGATGATGGGTGGGGGATGGAGTCCCAGTAAACCAGTTTTGGCGGGTCTGGGATGTATTGGAAGCCAGGATGATGCCCGTCCCCAACTACTGTTGTTGTGGCGCACACAATCTGTTCCGTGCATGCAGGCAAGATCTTCAGAACAGTTTGCACCCCGCCTGGAATTATTTCGTCGTCGCCATTGATAAACAACACAAACTCCCCGGTAGACTTTGCGACTCCTTTGTTCATTGCCTGATAGATGCCTGTATCTGGCTCACAAATAAAATGATCGATAAGATCGGAATGTTTTTTAAGGGTATCCAATGTGCCGTCATCTGAAATACCATCAACAATAATGTATTCAACATAATCCGATTTAACGTT
>DNDT01000501.1 GCA_003487525.1 Flavobacteriales bacterium | reverse complement strand
CACATTTGAGACATTTATTTTTCAAATATCAGTAGTTTATCGGCCCTTCAATATTATAATATTGAAGGGCCGATAGTGTTTGACCACATCAAATTTGCTTAATGAGGTTGGATTCATTGAATAATTTATTGCCACAAACTGTCTTCGAGGTCAATAGCAAAGGGAGAATTATGTTTGCTAACCCACAAGCACTTAAAGTGTTTGGGTATGACAGGGATGATTATGATCGCGGATTAAGCCTCTTCCAATTGGTTGTTTTTGAACAACGTGAGCGAGTAAAAAATTTATGGCACAAGGTTGAAGGAGGAGAAACTGTAAGTATAGAAGTTAATGCAGTTGCCAAGGACGGACACACATTTCATGTCTTAGTCTTTTTAACCCCCATTGGAAACCAACAGAATGCAAACGGCATCAAATGCTTGATTGTTGATATCTCTGAGTATAAAGAAGACAACAATGAATTAAGATCCAATGCGAGCAGATTTCGTGATGCATTCGATCATGCACCGATTGGCATGGCCCTGGTTGACCTAGACGACAAGATACTGCACGTGAACCAGGCACTTTGCAATATGTTGGGCTATCCTCAGGATCAATTAGTGAGTAGGAAATTTGCTGAATTTACTTACTGGGGGGATGGTAGTAATAACAAAACCATTAAAATTAAACAAAATTACAAGATTCCTTTGCAGGAAAAAAAATATGTTCATGCGAGTGGGAAAATAATATGGGTTCAAATAAATGTATCAATTGTGGCAGACGATGATAAAAATCCCCTTTATGTTGTCCAACAGGTGCAAGATATTACTGAACGAAAAAGAGTTGATAACCTACATCGAATTAGAGGCAATCGCCTCCGGGCTTTTTTGGAAAATGGAACGGATGTGATTTCACTGATTGATACTGATGGAACCATAACCTATTCGAGCCCTTCTACAGAAAGAGTGCTTGGATATTCTTCAAAAGATTATATAGGGGCCAATTTTTTTGAAATGATTCATCAGGATGATCGAAATTGGGTGAACTCGCTTTTCGCCGAATTAGTGCCGATACCTGGTAAAAGATTTAATTCAGAATTTCGGTTTAAACACAAAGATGGTACATGGCGATGGATCGAATTGATAGCCACTAACTCAATCGAAGACGATATTATTGGCGGGATTATTGCGAACTATCGTGATATTACTGATAATCGAATAGCTCAAGATGCCATACAGATTCGTGCAGCGCAGCAATCCGTATTGGCTCAAATTAGCCAGATGGCATTAATTGAAAGTGATTTATCTGTTTTTATGACAGAAATAATTGATCAGATCGCAGAGACCCTGAGTGTAGAGTATTGCATGATCTTGGAATTGCAACCAGATGGCACTAATTTTCTTTTGCAGGCTGGCATTGGATGGAAAGAGAAATTGATAGGGAACCAGTTTATGGAGAACACACATAATACGATAGCAGGTTATACCCTGTCATCTCGCACCCCGGTTCTGATAGATGATCTAAACTCGGAAAAAAGATTTATCGATCAGATGCTGTTCGTGAAGCATGGTGCGGTTAGCGGTGTGAGTGTTGTTATCGAAGGCCGGGAGCACGCCTATGGTGTATTGGGAATTTTCAGTTCCCGTCATCGATTGTTTAGTCTCAACGATGTCAATTTCTTACAGGCGCTAGCCAATGTTCTCAGCGCAACCATAGGAAGGATCCAGGCGGACGAAGCTCTGCACAAAAGTGAAGAGAGATATATGTTGGTTGCAACCAGTGCCAATGATGGACTTTGGGATTGGAATTTGAAGTTAAATAGTATTTATTTTTCGCCACGATGGAAAGAAATGCTTGGTTATAGTGATGGCGAAATTAAGAATGACATAGACGAATGGTTCCAGCGGCTGCACCTTGACGATGCAAAACGAGTCAGGCTTGCTCTCTCCCCGAGTTTTTATTCTGGTGAATCGCGGTTTGAATTTGAGTTTCGTATACGGCATAAGGATAATTCCTACCGTTGGGTGCTTACTCGCGGTACGGTAATTCAAGATGCTGAAGGGGTAGCTTGTCGTATGGCTGGTTCTCTGACTGATATCACAGAGCGGAAAATGGCGGAGCAACAGCTGCACTTTGATGCGTTTCACGACCCTCTGACCGGCTTGTCCAACCGAGCATATTTCATGGAACGTTTAACCCATGTGATCCGGATTGCCAAGCGGAAAAGAGATTATCGTTTTGCTGTCCTGTTTCTCGATCTTGACGAGTTTAAAGTTGTGAATGACCGGTATGGACATGATGTAGGTGATCGTTTCCTTAAGGAAGTGGCTAGTAGATTGTCAAGTTTTATGCGGTCAATGGATACTCTGGCACGGCTTGGTGGGGATGAATTTGTCATTTTGTTAGAAGATATCCATGAAATTGATGAAGCCACTCAAGTAGCCGAACGAATTTTGAGTCAGTTATCAGAAGTCTTTGAGTTTTCGGATCTGAAGATCACTACCTCGGCAAGCATTGGGATTGTCTATAATGATTTTAATTACGAAAAATCTGAGGATGTGCTACGAGACGCTGACATCGCTATGTATAAGGCAAAAGCACTGGGAAAAGCTAAGTATGTGGTCTTTTCAACGACTTTGCGGGAGCAAACTATCGCGAGGTTGGAGAGGGAGGTAGATTTAATGCATGCATTGGAGCGAAAACAGTTTAGAATCTATTACCAACCGATTTACTCCTTTGTAGCAAAGATGCCAATTGGCGTAGAGGCTTTGTTGCGCTGGAAGCACCCATCACAGGGGCTGGTGATGCCTTCCGAATTCATTAAAATTGCAGAGGAAAGCAATCTAATCCTTCCAATTGATTGTTTTGTACTGCATGAAGCTTGTCTGCAGATTCAGCAATGGGAGAAAACTTTCTCAGCTGTGCGGAATTGGAATGTGCACGTCAATCTCTCTAGTAAGAATTTTATTCAACTAAATTTGGTAGATATCATTCAAAATATCATTCAAGAGACCGGCTTTAGTCCAACCCGGGTGAATTTGGAAATAACAGAAAGTGCTATCATGGAAAATATTGAACAGGCTATGATTACCATCCAAAGGCTACGTGAGATTGGTTTTCATATTAGTATAGATGATTTTGGCACCGGTTATTCGTCATTAAATTACCTAACGAGATTTCCAGTAGATTTATTAAAGCTGGACCAAAGCTTTGTGCCGAGAATAATTACCGATAGAAACACACGTGAGATTATAGACACGGTTATAAAACTAGCAAGCAAACTAAATATACGGGTTGTAGCTGAAGGTGTTGAAACAGTTGATCAATTAAGGGAACTCCAGGCGCTTGGTTGCGAATATGGCCAAGGTCATTTGTTTTCAAAAGCAGTTAATCGGGATGTGCTTACAAGCGTGGTGGACTTCAAATCATGAAGCCGCTAAATCAGATTTGGTGGACTTGAAGGCTCAAGGATAATCCGGTATTCGAAGGAGTTTCATACGTAACTTGCGAACAACCAGCGTCCGACTACGGACAACTGGATGATTTTTTCAGGCTACAGACCAATCCATTGTAGTGATAAAAGTACGAAATAACTATAGAATCAATACATGCAGTTAGACCGTACAAGTTTATGAAATCGGACGGACAACCATTTGAATATCATATCCCGAAGGTTGCAAGTTGATAATGCAAAAATATGGATTCTCTTAGGAATACTACAGACGGAATAAACGACGGAATCGCAATCACACTAGATTGAATAAATGGACTGGATGAACGAAAACTAGTCCTTTTTCGTTTTATATGGGCTAGTTGGATATAATATACGCAGTTAACACTTCTACCCCCTTTCTGTGGATGTGGATGTTGTGGGT
>DNDT01000123.1 GCA_003487525.1 Flavobacteriales bacterium | reverse complement strand
ATATTTGACCCGGCCGTTTACTACGGACACCGTGAAATGGACATTGCCATGAGTCGTCTTTTTGGGGGGTTCCCTGCTGCTTTTTATGAAGCGTACAACGAGCATTTTCCACTCGAATCCGGATGGGAAGACCGCCTTGAAATAGCCAATCTTTACCCCCTCATGGTGCATGTGAATTTGTTTGGGGGGTCTTATTTGTATGAAGTACATCGGGTACTGGGGAGGTTAGTTTAGGAAGGGGTAAGAGGTTAAATGGTTTAGGGGTTAAATTGATCTCTGAATTATGATTTTTGATCCCTGATTTTTCGGTGGTGAAGGTCGTTTAGACCTAAAGTTAGACGATAACATGGTTAAAATTGGTTCATCGACTCCTCTACTCTTCGAATTCTCCCCAACTTACCGCCTCCCCGACTTACCGCCTCCCCAACTCCCCCAGTTGAAGTGTGAGTTTCAATGTCAGAGCGAGAGCGCGTAATAAAAATTCCCCGTACTCCGGTCCATTTTAAAAATCAACCAATACCCTTATACCCCTATCCCCCAAAATCATACTTTTGCACCATGCAATTCAAAATCCTATCCGTCGTCGGTGCCCGGCCAAATTTCATCAAGGTGGCTCCCATCCATCACGCCCTTTCGGCGTACAGTGATATCGAGCATATTATCTGTCATACGGGTCAGCATTTTGACAGCAGGATGTCGGACGTATTTTTTAACGAACTGGGTCTTCCGGTGCCCGATTACAACCTGGAGATAAGCGGCGGTTCACATGCCGATCAGACAGCCAGAATCATGATCGCGTTCGAAGAAGTCATGCTCGAAACCGAACCCGATATTGTGCTGGTGGTGGGTGATGTCAATTCGACCCTGGCTTGTTCACTGGTGGCAGCCAAACTTGAAGTAAAAGTGGTGCATGTCGAAGCCGGCCTTCGCAGTTTTGACCGAAGCATGCCCGAGGAAATAAACAGGATGGTAACGGATGTGATTTCGGATATGTTGTTTGTTACCGAGGAAAGCGGACTGAAGAATTTGTTGAAGGAGGGCAAGTCAAAAGAGCAGATTTTCTTTACAGGAAATGTCATGATCGACAGCCTTGTGCGCCTGCAGCCAAAGTTCGAAATGTCGCAAATTTTTTCAGAATTAAAGGTCACTCCCTGCGAATACGTTCTTTGCACCTTTCACAGACCGGCAAACGTTGACTCGAAGGAATTTCTCCTGGAACTTCAAGCGGTTTTAAACAAGATAGCAGAGAAAAACACCATTGTTTTCCCCATTCACCCAAGGACAAAATTTAACCTTGAAAACTGGGAAATGATAAAGGGATTTTCAGACCGGGTTCTGTTAACGGATCCAATTGGATACATCGATTTTCTGGCACTGGCAGGGAAGGCAAAACTAATCATCACCGATAGCGGTGGAATCCAGGAGGAAAGCACCTTTATGGGGATACAGTGCATCACCGTGCGGGACAATACCGAGCGTCCGGTTACCGTGGATATCGGAACCAATCAGTTATTGGGCAGGGATTTGCAAAAGGTATCTGAAGCGGCACTGGCCGTTCTGGACGGAAAAATTAAAAAAGGTGCAATACCTGAGTTATGGGACGGAAAGGCTGCCGAACGCATTGCGGCCATATTGCACACGGAGCTCCTTAAGTCGAACTGAGCGATTCGATAAGCAACCTGCTGGCTTTTCTCGGTGAAAGACCCGCATTCAAAACCTTGAATTCAAATTCTTTCAGGGATTTCAAATAGGCCGGTTTCTGGTTGTACGTATTTAATATCCTGGTTTCTGTTGCGTGCAGAAACCATTGGTGTAACTGGTTTTTTCTTACCGATTCGAAATAACCGTTTGAACGCGTAAGCTTTTCATATTCACCTATTATTTCCCAGGCGCGGTCCAGGTTTTTGCCTTCCAAAGCCGAACACAATTCAACTTTGGACATCCAATCACTTTCGGCAGGTGGAAAGAGGTGCAGTGCCGAGGTGTAGGCAAGTTGCGCCTGCCTGGCTCTGCTTATGTTGTCTCCATCTGCTTTGTTGATGAATATGGCATCGGCCAGTTCGATGATGCCCCGTTTGATTCCCTGCAATTCATCCCCGGCTCCGGGCAGCATGAGCAACATAAAAAAGTCCACGATTTCTTCGACTTCTGTTTCTGATTGTCCGACACCCACGGTTTCAACCAAAATAACATCGTATCCGGCCGCTTCAAAAAGCATAATGCACTCTCTTGTGGCCAGGCCAATTCCGCCCAGATTTCCGGAGGATGGACTGGGCCGGATAAAGGCCTTATCATTGGAGGACAGCTCTGCCATTCGCGTTTTATCCCCCAGGATGCTTCCCTTGTATTTGGTGCTGCTTGGATCAACGGCAATCACCGCCACTTTTTTGTCGTGATGTTCTATCAGATACTTTCCGAATGATTCGATAAATGTGCTCTTACCGACACCGGGTACGCCCGTTATTCCAATTCGAATGGAATTGCCCGAAAGTGGAATGCACAATTCGAGTATTTCTTCCGCAATATTCTGGTGATCATCTCTTGCGCTTTCAACCATTGTGATGGACCGTGCAAGCGCGTTACGGTCACCATTTTTTATTCCGGTAAATAATTCAATCGCCTTCTTGTTTGACAAAATCGGGGATGTTGAATGTAGTAATGATTAACACAAATTATGATTCAAATATAATTCATTCATTGATTTTCAATTACTTTTGGCCGCGTTGAACCAACCATTCAAACTCGGAGCCAACCTTTTGTGTAAAAGCAGCCGCAAAATAGTTGATCATTGTACTTTTGCTTGATTAAAATGAAAAAAAGACAATTAATTATTCTTTCCAGCCTGTTCATTATTGTTGTGTTGATTATCGCAGCTTTATCGAGCGGTGGACAAAACGGTGCCAAAACAGAAGAACACAAGAAGAAGGAAATCAAATACGTAAAAACTCGTTCTGCACACATCACCAATCATCCGTTGATGGTCAAGGCCAACGGTAGGGTGGGATCTTCGAGAAATGTCGTGTTGATTGCAGAGGCACAGGGAAAACTACTTCCCGGCGATGTTCATTTGAAAGCCGGAACATCGTTTAAGCAGGGTCAGTTGCTTTGTCGTATTGACGATACGGAGGCAAGTCTGAAAATGCAGGCCCGAAAAAGCGGCTATCTGACCATGCTGGCAACCGCCATTCCGGACCTCAAAATTGACTATCCGGAGTCATTTAAGCTATGGGAAGCATTTTTTGAAGGCATTGATGTGACAAAGGATCTTCCGGAACTGCCCGAGATTAAATCTGTCAAGGAAAAAACCTACCTGGCATCCAGAAATATACTGGGAGAGTATTATTCCATCAAGGCGGACGAAGAAATGATCGGCAAGTTTCACATTTATGCGCCATTTGACGGAAATCTTGTGGATGTATTTACGGAATTCGGTACGGTGGTAAATCCCGGAAGCCAGATAGCCCGAATCATACAAACCGGCAATCTTGAAGTCGAAGTCCCCCTTCAGGTAGAAATCGCCGGGTACCTGAATGTGGGAGATGAGGTTAGCATCAGCACCCAGGGTAAGGCCATCAAATACAAGGGCCGTATCATACGAATGGGTCGTTACGTCAATCCGAATACCCAGTCCATTGATGTCTTTGTATCCATTGACGCAACAGCTGCGGATAAAATGTATGACGGGATGTACGTTGAACTTGAGGTTATGGCCGATACTTTGAAAAACGTCGTTAAAATTCCGCGCAAAGGAATGATTGGCAAAGATGAAATTTACCTGGTAGACGACACCTTGCTGATTCGAAAGCAGATTGAAGTAAGGGCAAAAGATGAACTGAATGCCTACATATCCGGCGTGGAAAACGGGGATCATATTGTTGTTGAAGCACTGTCCAATCCGGTGGACAGCATGGTCGTTCACAAACTGGATGCGGATGAATAAGGTTGTTGATTTTTTCATTCGCAAGCCCATATGGGCCAATGCCCTGATAGCGCTTACCTTAATTTTTGGGATATTTAACCTCTGGAAAATGTCCAGTTCCTTTTTTCCGGAACTGAATCCAATCCGGATTACCATTTCCGTATTTTATCCCGGGGCTTCTCCAGAAGAAATGGAAGAGGGGACAACGGTCAAAATTGAGGAATCGCTGAAAGGAATTGCCGGGATAGAGGAAACCTCCTCCTCTTCGTCCGAAAATACCGCTACCATCATTATCAATACCTACCAGGATCAGGATTTGGAAGAGGTGACCACCGAAGTTAAAAACGCGGTCGACGGAATTTCATCCTTTCCGGTCGGGGCCGAAAAACCGGTGGTCGTGGCTCAGAAGACCAACGGAATGGCGGCCAATGTTGCGTACATTGCGGTGTACGGTGATCTGGACAGGTTTCAACTAAAAAAGGTCGCCGAGGGAATAGAAGACGATCTTTTAAACAGTGGCAAGATTTCACAGGTTAATGTCAGCGGATATCCGGCAACGGAGTTCTCGATCGAAGTTCGCGAGGATGATCTGCTCAGGTACAATCTTTCGTTTGACGATGTGGTGAACGCCGTTCGGACAAACAACCGGGATATTTCCGCCGGAGTGATAAAAACCGAAACCGAAGAACTCATTATTCGATCCAAGGCAAAGACGATCGAAACCGATGAAATCGCCAATATTGTGATACGCGCCACACGCGACGGTCAAAACCTACGGCTTGGTGATGTGGCAGATATCATATACCAGTTTTCGGATTCGCCGCTGGAGTCCTTTTTGGATGGCA
>DNDT01000026.1 GCA_003487525.1 Flavobacteriales bacterium | reverse complement strand
ATTTAATCGGAAGTTTTCTGTATCCTCGCGAAAACTCAAATGGCACTCCTCAATAAGACAGGGCATTTCAAAAAAAGACACTTCATAAAGTTTGCCTTTTATACCTCTAATAGGATGGATTCCAAGCAAACCCTCTTCCCAACATATAGGGAATAATTTATTCATTCACGTTGCTTGTCCAGAATCTTAGTTTGAGAAAAATAAACCATCAAGAAATGCTAGTGATACCAAATACCCAAGTAACACTTCTGGCTCAAATACTCCTAAATATCAGGTAAGATATTGTTAATCTTCTGGTTATTTTTCTATCTTTATTAAAATGAAAGATTCTTTACTTTCAACTAAGAATTTTATTCCCCTGGTAAGAACCAATCTCATCAATCGTCAACGCTTATTTGAGAGATTAGATGCTGGGTTAAATCATAAATTAACCCTGATTTCTGCTCCGGCAGGTTTTGGAAAAACGACTCTTGTAGGCAGTTGGATTAATTACTTAGGCATTCAAACAACTGAACCCCGGAAGAAAAAGTTTGAGGTTGTAAATACAGCATGGGTTTCTATCGATGAGCGTGATAACGATCCATCACTATTTTGGCTTTACATCCTTGCAGCATTTCAAACGATTATTCCAAAATTTGGGGAAAATATTCAAACCATGCTAAATTCTTCTGCAACATTTTCGCACAATATTGTGGTCACAATGTTAATCAATGAGTTCGTTGAAATTCAACGAAATATCGAAGTGCCAACGAAATTTTTGATAATTCTAGATGATTACCATTTAATCACAACCCAAACCATTCATGATAGCCTCGATTTTTTCCTAGACCACCTCCCCCCATTTTTAAGCGTGGTGATTACCACCCGAGCTGACCCTCCCCTGAATCTTTCTTATCGTCATGGACGCTCAGAAGTGATTCAGATCCGAGCTGCTGACTTGGCATTTAACACGGATGAGTCTGATGAGTTTCTGAATGGACAAATGCAACTCGATCTCCCGGGAAATGATATTGAAACATTAGGCAACCGTACCGAGGGGTGGATTGCTGGTTTACAATTAGCAGCTCTTTCCCTACAGGACCAAGCTGATAAGCATAAATTTGTTTTGGATTTTGCAGGTGATGATCGATATATTGCGGATTACTTGATTGATGAAGTGCTCCAAGCGCAACCACCTCACATTCAGGACTTTCTATTAAAAACATCCATCCTCGATCAGTTATCTAGTCCACTCTGTAAGGTTTTGTCCGGTCAAAACGAGAGTCAATCCATTTTAGACCAATTAGAACTTAACAATCTTTTTCTTGCACCCCTGGATAACAGGCGTGAATGGTATCGATACCACAGTTTGTTTTCGGATTTGTTGCGACAACGCTTGCGTGCCTCATATAAGGAATCAGAGATCGCCAGACTTCATCAGCAAGCATCTAAATGGTATGAAGAACGAGGTGATGTAATCGAATCCGTGGAACACGCCATACTTGGCAAAGATTTTTCGAAAGCCGCTCAATTAATTGAAAAGAAGGCCCAAGAAATTTTTCAGCAATATAAATTAAATTCTTTGGTCAAATGGATTGAGTCTTTACCAAAAAACATCTTAGATACACAACTCGTGTTGAGTATGATTTATGCTTGGGCATTGTTAGCGCTTGGAAAAACAAAAGCTGTGGAAGATAGTCTTCAATATATCGAAAACAGGATAGGTGTAAGATCAGAAAATATAACTCCTGATCAGCTAAAAATGATCGATTCTGAAACTAGAGGGACGTTAATAGAGGTCATTGTTATTAGATCTGTGATTGCGATTAATCAATTCAATATCCATAAAACACTCGAATTATGTCAGGCAGTTGAGCCTTACCTTAAAGATAACTCACAGTCCCATCTATTTAATCCGGCTTTGTCACTCCGTACTGTTGTCCTTTTTAACCTGGGCTTGGCATATGAATTCAGCGGAGATGGAATTTCTGCCCAGACTTCTTTTGAAGAAGCTGCCGCACTCAGCTCTGAACAAAAGAATGCCAATATCTTAACAATGTCCATCGGCCACCTGGGGCAGTTACAAATGCTCCAGGGTAACCTGCACCAGGCTGAAAAAACTTACAAGCAAGCTTTGAAATTAGGTGCTGAAGTTACGGGTAAACTGTCTCCTTTGGCCGGAATTGCTGAAATTGGCCTGGGTAATTTGTTCTATGAATGGAACGACCTGGAAAAATCAGAGAATCACTACAATGCCGGGATTGAATTGGCAAACAGATGGAAGCATGCAGAAAGCCTCTTAAACAGTTATCTGGGGCTGGCACGTCTCAAACACGCGCAAGGGGAGACTCCGGAGGCATTTGCCCTGATCCAGGATCTAAAGGTTATTTTGGAGGAAATTGGGGCCAACATACTACTCCCATCTTTAGAAGCATTTCGTGCACGATTGTGGGTTATGGAAGGAAAACTTCCTGAAGCCGAAAAATGGGTAAAAGCATTAAAACTAAAAGTGGATGGCGACCTCTCTTATCTGCAGGAAAATGATTACATCACATTCGTTCGATTGTTGATTGCTCAAAAGAATTTCAATGATGCAGAGGGTTTGATCACGCGGCTGATTGATTTTTCTGGTAAAGCTGACCGCAATACGCGAGTGCTGGAGTTGATCATTCTTCAAGCGATTGTAAAGCATGAGCAAGGGAACTCGATCCAGGCGGAGCAAATAATGATACGCGCTCTTAAAATGGCTGAACCTGAAGGCTTCCAGCGCCTCTTTTTGGATGAAGGGACAGCCATTGCTTCTCTTCTTTATCAGGTAATATCCAATCATGAAAATTCAGGGTATGCTGAAAAGCTTCTTAAGGCTTTAGATTATCAGAAAGAAGACCTGAGTAAAAAA
>DNDT01000178.1 GCA_003487525.1 Flavobacteriales bacterium | reverse complement strand
CTTAAAAAATCCGCTCCCTTATACCCACCGGGTCCATAGACCATCATATTCGTCTGGTAACCCATTGGGGTTAAAAAAGCCGCCGAAGCCCCGAATGCAATGGTCAGATAAAAAGCTCCCCCATCAACATTCATGTGATGGCATAGGGCATACGCAACGGGAAAGGCGATAGAAACCGCTGCAATATTGGTAACCAATGAGGTGAGTAACACGGTAAAAACAAACAAACCGGTCAGTACAAATTTCACACTGTCCCTTGGCATTATGTTCAGGAACAGATCCGAAACCAGGTCCGCTGCTCCCGTTTCAATAAACACCTTGCCAAGAGTCAGGGAACAAGCCAATACGATCAGCAAATCAAAGTTGAAATTGCGTTTTATCGAATCGATGTTCAGGTACTTGAACCAGACAAGCAAGAACAGACTTATGACCAGACTCAGAAAAAAGTCCACAAAACCGGTTAACAAAGCAAGCACGGTTATGGCTTGCAGCAGGTAGTAAAAATTCTTGTTTTTAATGGTTGGTTTTTTCCAGGCTTTGCGTATCTGACTCATCAGATAAAGGCTTTTATCCTGCTCTATCCTGTTTTCAAAATCATTTCCCGTTAACAAAAGCAGCAGATCTCCACTTTTAAGACGCACGTATCCAATCTTCCCACTGACCCGTTCACCATTCCTGTGTATACCAATAATAGAAGCGTCGTACTGTTGTCTGAAAAGGCTGTCCTTCACCATCGAACCGTTTAATTTGCTGTTGGCGGCAACGACCACTTCGACAATGTTCCCCTGGCCGACATTCTGGAGTTTTTCCTGCGAAGGCAGGATCAGGCCGTCCTGACTTTCCACGTATTTTACCAACTGCTCCGTGTCACCCGCAAAATACAAATGGTCTCCTTTTTCAATAATCACCTGCGGTTCCACAGGGGTCAGAACTTCACCATTTCTTGAAATTTCGACCAGGTAAATCCCTTTTAAATTTTTAAGTCCGGCTTCGAGTACCGTTTTGCCTACCAGATTATTTTCACTTTTCAACTCTACCTCATGAATATACTGACCTCGGTTTTCGGTAAATTGTTTCAGGGCTATGGTTCGCTCGGGCAACACGCGCATACTGAACACGATCAAATAAAGTATTCCCGCTGCGCACACCGAACCTCCCACTACCAAAAAGTCCATGTAATTCAGCAAGGACTCTCCATTCGAACTGAGCAATCCCATTAACACCAGATTAGTGGATGTTCCAATAACCGTGATCATTCCTCCAAGCATTGCTGCATATGACAGCGGAATCAAAAATTTTGAAGGAGACATGTTATTTTGACCGGCCCAGCGCTGAACATTATTCATGAGCATGGCGACAATGGGTGTATTGTTTAAAAACGAAGAAAAAAATGCTACCGAAACGGTCATTTTCATCATGAATTTATTTGGGTTCGAATCGTTTTTGAAAAATCTGTCAAACAAAGCGTCCACATTTGTGTTTCTCCGAATGGCCACCGTAATTAAAATCAGGATGAAAATGGTAATAACCTGGGCATTGGAAAAGGACATTAAAAAAATGTGCATATCGGCTATCCCGCCAATTATTAATATCAGTGTTCCAAGAAGAAAGGAGTTTGACGGACTGAGAATATCCGTAAAGGTTGTCCAAATAATTCCGACCACAACAGCCAAAATTATGTATGCGTCAAGGTACTCTTTTATGTGAGTTATAAATTCCACGGGCAGGTGATTAGATGCGAAATTTACCATTTAAAGCTTTATCACCCATTTCGCACACGAGACGATTGAATAATTTTTAAATTCGCAGGCAAAGAAACTGAATAAACGATGAATATAGAAAAGAAATTGCTTGTTTCCTTTATGATAATGATCATGTTTACCGGGTCCGTTTTTTCACAGAAATCCGAGGAGGATGTGATCAGGGATATCATTGTAAAATTCACCAGGAATATTGAAGCTCTCAAGTCGGACGGTGCGGCTGTGGCACCTGCACTTTTTTCCTTTGCGAGCAACAATTTCAAACTTGAGATCAAGAAGATTAACACCATGAATGTGGTGCAAAGTGAATCGTATGATTTTAAAACGGTGAAAGCCGTAATCAGCCAGATGAGAGCCTCTGACTTGGTGCTCGACAGAACCCTTGGACCGCTTGACGATGTTTTCGTGAGGGACAGAACGGCGTATGCCAGGTATTACAACGATTACGAAATAGTTGAATCGGACCGGATGATAAACAAGGGCCGGCAGTTCGTGGAACTCATATTCCGCAAATACGAAAACGACTGGAAGATCGAATGGATGATTGCGCAGGACATCGACGACCTGGAATACAAAGGGATGTGCCTTTGTGAAATATACGAAAACGAGGGATTGAAGAACATCATGACCGAGACCATTGTTCCAAATGGAGCAGGAGTTTATTATGCCGAGGATAAATTCACCATCCTGACTGATCAGGAGCCCAGGCTAGTGCGTACAGGCTTCAGGGAATACGAATGGCATCAGAACGGATCGGTTAATCTTCGAAACCCGGACGGCACCAAAGGAAGGGTTATTGGTACTGCTCCCAGCCGCCAGGAGTTGATTCTGAATCTTCTTAAAAAGGAAATATACCCTGACCGCTGCTTTAATGTGGTGAGGAAACTGAAATGATGTGGAATTGTGTAACCGTGTAATTGTGTAAATAGTTTCACAAATAATAAATGCAAAGGTTCGTTTCGAGGCGGGCCTTTTTTTATTTTCGTTCGTTGCCTTGCGATTGTAATGCGTGGCACTAAACACCTAAACGACTCAGTAATTCTACCCCCTCCCCTCTACCCTCTCCCCAATTAGCAGTGTGGGTGTGGGTGTGAGTTAACAGGTGAATGAAGTGTAAACATGATTCAAAACTCACATTCAC
>DNDT01000237.1 GCA_003487525.1 Flavobacteriales bacterium | reverse complement strand
AAGTCCATGTCGCCCAGGTGATCTTCATCTCCGAGGATGTCACTCAAGATGGCGTATTTTCCATCCTTGCCGGAGATTAGTCCCATTGCAATTCCGGATACCGGTGAACTGATTTTAATACCTCCGTCCATCAAAGCTAGGGTACCTGCACAAACACTGGCCATGGAAGATGAACCGTTTGATTCAAGGATTTCAGAAGTTAATCTGATGGTATACGGATTTTCCGGAGCCGATGGAATAACCGGCTTAAGGGCCCTCATGGCCAAATTACCGTGTCCAACTTCCCTTCTGCTTACACCCCTTATTGCTCTTGCCTCACCGGTCGAAAAAGGAGGGAAGGTATAGTGCAACAGGAATTTATCGCTTCTCGCGTTGATGGCGCCGTCTATCTTTTGCTCGTCCATTTTAGATCCAAGCGTTAGCGTGGATAGGGACTGAGTTTCTCCCCTGGTAAAGATTGCCGAACCGTGCGTTCGGGGCAGGTAACCGACTTCTGACCAGATGGGTCTGATCTCATCGGTTTTTCTTCCATCCAGCCTGATCTTGTCGTTCAGAACCATGTCCCTCATGGCTTCTTTTTCTACATCGTGAAAGTACTTTGAGATGAGAAAATCTTTGGCCGCTGCTTCTTCTTCATCCATTCCGGCGATAAATTCATCCTTGATGTTTGCAAAAGCTTCAGCTCGCTGTGTTTTATCCAAACCGGATTTAGCTACATCGTAACATTTTTGGTAGGTAGCTTCCTTTATTTTGGCAGCCAGTTCTTCGTCAGAATCTTCGTGGCTGTATTCTCTTTTCGGTTGTGATTTTGGCACTGCATTTCCCAATTCGGTAATAACCTTGCATTGTTCAATGATAGCTTCGTGCGCTACTTTAATGGCTTCGAGCATGTCAGACTCACTGACCTCTTTCATTTCGCCTTCAACCATCACAATATGATCCGCCGTACCGGCAACCATGATATCCAGGTCGGCAGTCTTCAACTGATCAACCGTTGGGTTGATGATGTATTTTCCGTCTATTCGTGCAGCGCGTACTTCTGAAACCGGTCCGTTAAACGGAATGTCGGAAACGGCCAGTGCGGCGGATGAAGCCAAACACGCCAGTGCATCCGGCATGTTTTGTTCATCGGCAGATACCAGCATTAACTGAACCTGAGTTTCTGAATGGTAATCGTCCGGAAACAAAGGTCTTAGTGCCCTGTCTACCAAACGCATTGTCAATACTTCGTCATCTGTAGGTCTGGCTTCCCGTTTAAAGAAACCGCCCGGAAATTTACCCGCACTTGCAAATTTTTCCCTGTAATCTACTGTTAGTGGAAGGAAATCCGTTCCTTCCTTTGCTCCGTAGTTTGATACTACTGTTGCCAGCAACATGGTTTCACCCATTGTTACCATAACGGCACCGTGTGCCTGTCTTGCCAATTTTCCTGTTTCAATACTGATGGACCTTCCATCAGGCAAATTGATTGTCTTGTTTACAATATTCATTTACTTCTTCTTCTGTTGATAAACAAAAAGGGGGCTTAATGCCCCCTCCTCTATTTTTGTTGATATTACTTTCGGATATTGAGGTCTGCGATCAGAGACCTATACTTTTTAATGTCTTTCTTTTTGAGATAATCGAGTTGGTTACGTCGTTTTCCAACCATTCGAATCAGCGAACGCTCTGTGTTGAAATCCTTTTTGTTTCTTTTAAGATGCTCCGTAAGTTCATTAATGTGCTGTGTGAAAAGCGCAATCTGACCTTCAGTAGATCCGGTATTCGATTCTTTCTTACCGTATTTGGTGAATAAATCCTTTTTTACTTGTGCTGATAAACTCATCGACTGTATGTTCTCCAAAAAATTAAGGCTGCAAATGTAAGAATATTTATTATCTACGGCTCAACTAGTTAGAAAATAAATTTAATAGCTGAGATATTTTGGACTTTAAGTCCTTTCGTTCCACGATGATATCCACGAATCCGTTTTCCAGCAAAAACTCTGCCGTTTGGAATCCTTCCGGTAAATCTTTCCCGATGGTCTCTTTTACAACCCTGGGTCCTGCAAAGCCGATCAGGGCGCCGGGCTCCGCTATGTTCACATCCCCAAGCATGGCAAAAGACGCGGTGATTCCACCTGTGGTCGGGTCCGTAAGCAATGAAATATAAGGGATTTTTTTCTCGGCCAACAATGCGAGTTTGGCAGAGGTCTTGGCCATTTGCATAAGTGAAAATGCAGCTTCCATCATTCTCGCTCCACCTGTTTTTGAAATGAGTACCAGGGGCATTTTGGTCTTCATGCAATGATCGATGGCCTGAGATATTTTTTCACCCACAACGCTTCCCATAGAACCGCCAATAAAGGAAAAATCCATGGCTCCAATCATGATGTCACTGCCATTCATTTTACCATGAGCTGTTCGAACAGCGTCCTTGAGACCCGTTTTCTTCTGCGTAGCAACGATTCGATCGGTGTACTTTTTCGTGTCCACAAAACCCAGCGGATCTCCCGATTCCATGTTCGCGTTCAGTTCGGTGAATTCATTGTCGTCGAACAATATTTCGAAGTACTCCTTGCTGCCTATCCTTTCGTGATACTTACACTGATCACAAACCCAAAGGTTATTGCTGTGATCTTCACTGGTGACAACGTGCTTGCACTTCTTGCACTTATACCAAAGACCTTCAGGTGTTTCTCTTTTTTCTTGTGTCGGGGTGCTTATTCCCCCTTTACTTCTTTTAAACCAACCCATAGAATGGAATTTAGGCTAATGTAATCTCTTTTTCAAGGTAAACATCCTGAATGGCGTTAAGAAGTTCAATGCCTTCTGCCATTGGACGCTGGAAGGCTTTTCTTCCTGAGATTAAACCATGTCCGCCCGCTCTTTTATTAATAACGGCAGTTTTTACCGCTTCCGCCAAATCCGATTTACCCGAAGATGCTCCACCGCTATTGATCAGTCCTATTCTTCCCATGTAGTTGTTTGCAATCTGGTACCTGCAAAGGTCAATGGGATGCTCGCTTGTTAATTTCGAATACACCTTTTCATGAGTCTTTCCGAATCCTATGGCGGTATATCCACCATTTGTTTCAGGTAATTTTTGCTTTATGATATCAGCCTGAATGGTAACTCCCAAATGATTGGCTTGTCCGGTAATGTCTGTTGCGGTATGATAGTCTTTGCCATCTTTCTTGAAGGAACTGTTTCTTAGGTAGCACCATAGTACTGTCACCATTCCCAATGAATGGGCTTCTTCAAAAGCTTCCGCAACTTCGACAATTTGTCTGTTGCTCTCTTCCGAACCAAAATAAATGGTCGCGCCAACTGCCGCTGCACCCAATTCCCAGGCTTCCCTGACGGAGCCAAACGGAATTTGATCGAAGGTATTGGGGTATGTCAAAAGTTCGTTGTGGTTTAATTTCACAATGAACGGAATCTTGTGTGCGTATTTCCTGGAACAAGCACCCAATACCCCGAATGTTGAAGCGACTGCGTTGCAACCACCTTCTATGGCAAGTTTAACAATGTTTTCTGGGTCAAAATAAATTGGATTTGGCGCAAATGAAGCTCCAGCTGAATGCTCGATTCCCTGATCAACAGGAAGTATGGATAGGTAACCGGTATTGGCCAGTCTGCCATGTCCGTATAAATTGCTTAGGTTTCGCAGTACCTGATTGTTCCTGTTCGTATCCGTAAATATTCGGTCTACAAAATCGCTTCCCGGATGATGAATGGCGGAAGAATCGATGGTTTTGCTTTTGTGCTTGAGCAGATAATCGGCCTGGTCGCCTAGTAATTCACTTATTTTCTTTAGTGACATTCGTGCTTATTTATATTCTAAAAATGGACGACAAAAGTACTAAATTATACAGTATACATAACCTCTTAAAGCCTTGTAATTTAGAACGGATAACCAATGGCAAAATTGAATACGGGAGTAATATATTGCCCCAAATAATTGTAGTGATTGAATTTTATTGAAGTCGGTTCGGATGAACCGGGATCTTTTATCCTGTTTGCCACATCAAAACGTATGATGAAGAAATTGAAATTCAAGCGGGCACCGACGCCAGCCCCTATGGCAATGTCATGAAAAATATTGGAAACATTGAATTGAGCCTCTTCTCCGTAGTCGGGATTATTCAACACCCAGATGTTTCCGATGTCCGTAAAAACGGCCCCTTCCAAGAAACTGATTATTTTAAATCGATACTCAAGATTAAATTCAATTTTTATGTCTCCGATCTGATCCACACCCGATGATGACGTTAAACTGTCGGGAGTGGTACCCGGTCCGATTGTTCTTGCTTGCCATGCCCGGATGCCGTTTGTACCTCCACTGAAAAAACTTCGCACAAACGGAAGAACGGTCGAATTTCCATACGGCACTCCAAGTCCGACAAAAGCGCGTCCAACCAGATTGGTCCCTCCGTTTATTCTGAGGTTATGGATGTATTCGGTATACGCCCTGAAAAACTGAGAATACGGTATGCCGTTCAGTAAATATTGTCCATTGGCATTTTGCTCCAGGTTCAGCACACCTGAACTCAGTGCATTTGCCAGGTTCCCTGCAAATTCCATATTGCCTCTGAAAATCTGGTAGCTCGCATCTTTTTTGATCACCTGGTTGTTGTAAACAAAACTGTACATCAGCGAAGGGATAAAGATGTCCTCGTAACTGGCGGTCAGTGCCCTGTTGTTGATGCTGTCAAGCCGTTCAATAAATTTATCTGTCTTGTCCACCTTGATCTGGCTGAGGCTCACGGGCATGACCGAGTGACTCTTGGTCTTGGTTTCGCGCCACCAGTAGTTCAGGTTTGTGTTGACCAGTCCTCTAGTGTAGTCGGGTCGCTGCTGGTAGTTGTACGAGACACTAATCGTGGTTTTTGGGATGTAGCTTTTCGAATAAATATTCTGGTTCACGGGCAGCAGGAACTTTGGAAATTCACAACTGATTTCAGGTCCGATTTCGTAGGTATTCAGCACGTTGTTTAATACCTTTTCGTCTCCTGTCTTGACAGACTGCGCTTCCGCACCGGCAGAAAGCTTGAATTTGAGTATTTCGGCACCCCTGAACGCATTTCTGTTCTGAACGGAAAACGAACCGTTGATTCCAAGGTTTCCCCCGGTGGTTGTGCCGTTTGTCTCAATACTGAAGGATTTCGGTTTGCTTGGTATCAAACTGATAAAGCAGTCCAGAAAATAGTTTGTATCGGGATTTGTCGATCTGTCGTAGGTAATGTTTATGTATTTGTAGTTGTTTAGTGCGGATAGTCTTCGTATGGTATTTTCATGCTTGTCGTACGTGTAAAAATCTCTCGGTGCCAGAAACAAGGTTCGTGTAAGGGCTTTCGGTTTTACGAAAAAAGACGAACCATTCAAAAAACTGTACCCTTCTACTTCAAGCGTATCGTGTAAAGGTGAATTTTCGGTCTTTTCAAGATCCTGACTTACCACCACATTGTTCAATTTGTAGGTTTTATAGGGGTTTACCTTAATATCATCGCTGAATAACTTGTTCGGATTTTGTTTCATGTGCATACTCAGGTGAACTTTCCTCTTTTCTTTTAAGGTATCTGCTTTATAAAAAATCAGGTCATTCGAGAAGAAAAACAGCCCCTGATTTTTCAATAACAGCGTGACTCTGCTTCGTTCCGACTCCATTTTATCCAGGTCAAAATTATCACCGACCACCAGGTTTGTCTTATCCATTTCACGAGAAATGTATTCCAGAATTGCCTCATTTTCAATGTCATAACTGACAGATCCTATGATGGTGGGTTTTCCCAATTCCACCTTGTACACCAAATTGAGTTTTTTCTTGTTTCCGCGTTGCACCCTTTCTTCAAAAGTGACGTTGTTTTGGTAATACCCCTTGTTTCTTAAAAAAGAACTCATTATTCCAATTGAATTGTAACTCGAAATGGAATCGTAGATAACCGGTGGTTCCCCGACCGAATTCCGAAATTTGGATTCACTGTCTCGCTTGAAAATAAATGAACTGTAAAACCTGAGTTTGAATCGGTAAATCCAGAAGATTTTTCGGTTTTCTTTTTGCTTTACGAGCGTATAAAGGTCGGACTTGAGTGCTCCGTTTTTTACCTTTATCTTGGTGTTGTTCAGTAAAAATTGATTCGGCGGTACATTTTTAGTAATGGTGCAGGACTGGAAAAAAAGCATGCCAATTACGGCAATGGGCAGTAAAATTCGGAGAGTAATTTTGCTTTCGAAGGCTGGTCTCAAGTCCTTTCTTAGATTTGCAGGTATTCGACAATGTTAAGTAAAAATGACATAAAACTAATCCGTTCTCTGACACAGGGAAAATACAGAAAAAAGCACTCATTATTTATAGTTGAGGGCGGAAAGATTATTCGGGAATTTCACAAACATGGAACCGAATTTGAAAGGCTGTTTTACCTTGATGGAGCCGAGATCCCGGAAGGCCTGAATGGTGAGGTTATCAAAGCCAAGGAGTTGGGCCAGATAAGTCAGCTTTCGACACCAAACGATAGTCTGGCCCTGATAAAATTGCCGGATCAAAACAGGGTTGAAGTAAAAAAAGTCGGAAAAAAACTCATGCTTGCCTGCGAAAAAGTACAGGACCCCGGAAACATGGGAACCATTATTCGTATTGCAGATTGGTTTGGAATAGATGATTTGGTTTGTTCTCCCGATTGCGCGGATGTGTATTCAGGAAAGGTAGTTCAGGCCAGCATGGGTTCACTGGCCAGGGTCAGGGTGTCGTATCAGGACCTCACTGAATTAATAAATGCCTTGAAAGCTGAAGACAAGACGTATCCCATTGTAACCAGCAGTCTGAAAGGACAAAATATTTTTTCTTCAAATCTTCCCGAAAGGGGAATGGTGGTGTTGGGCAATGAGTCGAAGGGAGTGAGCGGAAAAATTCAGGATCGCTCTGACTTGCTGTTGAAAATCCCTTCGTTTGGCGGGGCGGAAAGCTTGAATGTGGCAGTTTCGGCCGGGATTATTTTAGCCGAATTCAGGCGCAGGTCTTAACCTTCGAAGGTAAACGACAGCAGGAACATTCTTGGATACAGGCCCTGAATGGGAGTGGAATAAATCGTGTTGTCCTGAATGTGCGTATTTTCAAGAGTGTACGACATTTTTAATTCAATACCGAACTTGAAATACTCCATGTAAAAATCCACTCCGGTTCCAACTTCAAGCGAAATCGTGTTTTTTTTCATCTTGACAACAATGTCATCCCTGTTTTTATTTAGGTTATCCACATTTTCGTCTGCGATCAAATCCAGCGAATAATTGGCACCACCGATCAGGTATGCCCCGAAATTATTCAGGCGTTTGGACTTGAGTTTTAGATTTAACGGGAACTCCACGTAGGTCGATTCGACCGGTTTTACCTCTTTAACCCAGACGTTATCGGTTCGTTTGAAATAGTATTCCAGGTTTCGCTGTGCAAACGAAAGACTCGGGACAAACCGAAGTTTTAAGTTCTCCATTAAACTCAGTGACGAAACGATACCGAGGTTAAATCCCGTTTGAGGCACCACGGCGATGACGTGAAGAGAATCGGTTGGGCTTGCCGGACCATCCCTTCTCAATTCCATATGCGCAGAATTGCAACCTATGATAAAGCCAAAATGAAACCTCCTGCGATCGAATTCCGGCAGATTCAGCGACTTTCTCTTTTGCGCATTGACTTCTGTCAAAACCAGCAAAACCAAGGCGAAAAGGATGGCGATATGTTTGAAAAGCTTCAAAATCTCAACGAAGATACAATTACCAAACGCTGTTAGAATATCATTCAGTATTTTTTACCAACATAAATCGAGGCAATGCCGTTCATTAATGTAATTCTGCTTGTCTCCGTGAAACCACACGATTCCAGAATTCCGAGAAAATCATCTCCTTCCGGAAAACTGTCCACCGACTCGTGAAGGTAAGAATACGCGCGATTGTCTTTGGAAACACTCGAACCGATAACGGGTAAAATCTTTGTAAAGTAGAAGTAATAAACTTGCTTGAACGGAAAAGCACGCGGTTTAGAAAATTCAAGAATCACAAATTTCCCTCCGGGTTTCAATACCCGTCTCACTTCTTTAAGACCTTTCTCCAGATTTTCAAAATTTCGAACCCCAAACCCTACCGTTGCCGCATCAAAGTAGTTTTCATCAAACGTCAGATTTTCGGAATCACCCACCTGCAACGTTACCTTGTCCTGCAGTCCTTTTTTTTGGATTTTAACCTTTCCCACTTCGAGCATCTTTTCGGAAATATCAATTCCCGTAACCTGTTCCGGATTTAGCGACAGGCTCTGAATGGCAAAGTCCCCTGTTCCGGTGGCCACATCAAGAATTTTTCGTGGATTTTCTTTTTTGAGAAGGGAAATGGCCTTTTTTCTCCAGATCCTGTCTATGCCCAGCGAAAGAAAATGATTCAGGAAATCATACCGACCCGATATGTTGTTGAACATCAGTCGTACCTGTTCTTTTTTACCAAGTTCCTTATCGGTATATGGCTTTACTTCGTTGTGATCCGCGCTCATGCAACCATTGTATGACCGTCCGGGTACTTGTAGCTGGTGCTTATGGGTTTCTTTGCCAGACCGAAAGCGACGGTCAGCGTTCCAAGACGACCAACAAACATGGACAGTATAATTATTACTTTACCTGCATAACTCAGGTGACTGGTTATTCCCATTGAAATTCCGACAGTGCCAAAAGCAGAAACTTCCTCAAAAATCAAATCCATAATGGATCGACCTTCCATTGCCAGAATTTCCTGTTCTGAAATGCACAAGAGGAAAATACTGATCATGTTTCCGATCACAAAGAATAAAAAGACCGAATAGGCTTTAAATACCAGGTCGTTCGATATTGATTTTTCAAAAAGTTGCGGTGTTTTACGTCCCCGGATGGTAGCTATGGTTGAAGCGCACAGCAGTGCGAAAGTCGAGGTTTTAATACCGCCTCCTGTCGAGCTGGAAGAAGATCCTACAAACATCAAAAAAGTCAGGATGACCAGCATTGGCAATGTAACGGATCCTATGTCCACCGTGTTAAATCCGGAGGTCCTGGTAATTGACTGAAAGAATGAAGTGGTAATTATTCCCGATGTCGACATGCCTTCCAGGGTATTGTCCGATTCCAGGAAATAATAGGAAACGGCCCCAAACAAGACCAGGCCAATTGAAAAATACAGGGCGATTTTGGTCGCGAACGTCAGTTGTTTCCAGGGCATTTTAGCACGTTCCTTAATTTTTTCCAGATCGAAAATGTCAAAAATGGCCATCATTCCGAGTGCACCTAAAAAAACGAGAATGGATATCAGGTTGTGAATGGCCCAGTTTTCCTTGACCACCTCATTGGACAGACCATCGGTAAACAACGAAAATCCTGCATTGTTAAAGGCAGAGAACGAGTGAAACAGCGAATAAAACAATTGTTCACCCACGTCCTTGAATACGACTTTTTCGGACCAGGAAAAGAAGATTAACGCAGCTCCGATAAATTCGATCGCAAAGCTCCAAATGACCACCCGGCCCAGCATTCCCTTGGCGCTCAGGGCACTTTCCTTATTGACGAAATCTTCGATGGCGCTGTTCTCTTTCACGCCAAATCCAAATTTTGAAGCGAGGACAAGAAAGGAACCGAAGGCAATGATGTTCAGTCCTCCCAACTTAATCAGAATCATGATGATTATCTGACCTTTTAGGGTAAAAAAGGTTGGTGTGTCATATACGATTAATCCGGTCACACAGGTGGCGCTGGTGGAGGTAAAGAGCGCATCGATAAACGGCATTGACCCTTCGATGGTGGTCATCTCGGGAAGCATCAGCAGTCCTGTTCCGATAAGAATAATCAAGACAAAACTCGATATAAAAATCCGCGAGGGATGGATTTTGAAAATTGGCATGATGTGAGAGGATCGCAAACCCGCAATCACAACGACAGCCAGAAAATAAAGTTGAATAAAGATGGCGTAATAATGGGTAATGTTTTTAATTCCAAGCCGGATAAAAACCTCCGAAAGGATTAGGTTGTCGAATAAATTGTAACTGATTCCCTCGACGATTAAAAACAGCATTATAATGGCTTCAAACCATGTTTCCCTGATTAAAACCAGGGGTTCGAAACTGTAGAAAATCTTTAAAAAATAGTTGAATATGTAAAAGGCGAAACTGCCCTGAATAATCATGATCAGACTTTTCTGGGATTCCTCTGTTTGCGGAAATCCGTAGTAGACGATCAGGGCGGCGATGGTGACCAGCGAGACCAGAATAATAACAAGGCGCGACAGGGTGAGTGCGAAAACCTTGGAATTATATATATGCAGGTTTATAAATTCCCTGACACTTTGAATGGTCATCAGTCAATGTTAATTGATGAGATGGCTTCCTGGAGCAAAACATTTTTATCGATGGGAACAACGCCCACTTTTTCGCAAACGATGCCACCGGCCAGATTTGACAGAAATGCGATCATGCGTTCGTCCTGACCGAGTGCGAGGCAAAGCGATGCAACACTGATCACCGTGTCACCTGCCCCCGAAACGTCTGCGATGTCTCTCATGTGAGCCGGAATGCGCACTTCTTCCTTATCCGATTTTAAATAGACACCTTCTTCCGAAAGTGTTACAAAAATCATTTTCGCGTTGAGTTCTTTCTTCAGTTTATCGATTGCGGTTTCGAAATTTGCCTCCGTCGATTTTTTGAAATCGATTTTCGTTCCCTCTCTCAGTTCCTTGAGATTGGGCTTGAAAAGAGAAACAGAATGGTAATTCAGGAAGTTGTTCTTTTTTGGATCGACCGAAGTGGGAATGTTGAGCCTGTTCGCTTCACTCACAATTTCTTTAATGATCCTGGCATTGATCACACCCTTGTCGTAATCCTCGAATATGACCACATCAATTTTATCCTTTGAAAGGATTGTTTTAACCGCGGCGATGAGTTGATCGGACAAATCATTGTTCAGTTCGCTTAAATCTTCGATATCTACGCGCAATAACTGGTGATTATTTCCGATAACCCTCGTTTTTCCTGTTGTAACACGATGGTCTGCC
>DNDT01000212.1 GCA_003487525.1 Flavobacteriales bacterium | reverse complement strand
TGTGCAACAGTGGTGGTTACCTACTCAAAAGACACGACCAAAGCGCAGGCTTTGATTCAATCTATGAATGGTGAAGGTCATTTAGTGATTCAAGCCGATATCCAAAACATCGATTCCCTCAAGACGTTGTCTGAAAAGATTGACGCGCAATTTGGTGCGCTTGATTTGTTGGTGAACTGTGCAGGCGTGACTACTCCAGTAAAACACAACAATCTGGATGCGCTTTCCGATGAATGGATCGATAAAATCTTTCAAGTGAATTGGCGCGGGGCATTTGCAACGATCCGTGCGATGAAGCCTTTACTTGAAAAAGGTGAGCAAAGCACGATCATCAATATTTCTTCGGTGGCGGGAATTACAGGAGTGGGGAGCAATGTTGCTTACTGTGCATCCAAAGCTGCACTCGATTCGATGACACGTTCATTAGGCAGGGCGCTGGCACCGAAGATTCGCGTGGTGTCTGTGTCGCCTGGTTGGGTGTTGGGTGAATACGCCAGCCGCTTTGATCCTGAATATATTCAAGCACAGGTGGATGCCACGCCGCTGAAAAAATTGTCCACGCCTGAAGATGTGGCGGAAACAGTTTGGGCGGTTCACACCAAATTGAAAATGATGACGGGCAATATTGTCCCTGTGGATGGTGGGCGTCCGCTGGGAGTTTAAAAAATATGTAGAAATGGGGATATGGATCAGATATTTTAAGGAACAGGATTTTCTGTCTAGTTGATATACTCTATAAACAGGTGATTGATGAGAAAAAATGAAGCTACGTCTTTTATGCTTCAACATATCTATCCTAGAATGAGATACTTTCTGGGTTTTGGAAGAATGTTGTATCAACTATGGCTGAGTATATTCGTTTCCTTTAAACAGAGACGATCATCATCTGTAATCCCTGAAAATTATAGTGTCTACAACACTGATACAGTCGATTCGCAATTCAATCTTATCATCCTCAACGGAGAATTTCCTGTTGACATCGATGGTTCCTTGTATATCGCGCAATGTTTGGGGTCGCCAAAAGCATTTATGGTTGGGGATACGAATATAGTACGTTTGGATTTTGTTGATGGACAAATTACACTTACCAATCGGATGATAAAAACGCCGGCGAGTATGGCACGGACGGGCTTGGCTGAAACCAAATACAAATTCGATTTTTTTGGGTTAATGTACCTGTCCCCCGGAGTAGGCATGTTTTCCTACACGGAGGGAATGTACCTGCTCCCAGATGGGCGGATCGCAGTAACAAGCGATATCGATCGACCCTGGGTCATAGACCGAACCGATCTGCGGGTAACAACTCCCATTGGGCGAAGAGATGAGTGGCTCCCCATGTTGACGGATTCTGCTGGTGAAGTACTCGGAAGCCTTTTTGCAGGATACAACACCTCGCATGCAATTCAATCTGACCATCGTACAGGGGAAGTGTTCCTTGTCAATTTTCAAAAAAAACAATCCAATGGGAATCATCCAGTTTACTTGATTCGGTGGGACGGGGATGGATCTTTCGAGCGTTGGCTGGTTCTTGGCGAAGAAGGTGAACCAATTGAAATAGAACAAAGTATTCACGAACTTGTTTTTTCCAAAGACTATATCCTGTTGGCTGACACAGCCTTTGTCACAGAGATGGAAATGTTCTTTCCTTGGAAAAGCGCACCACTACCAAATGAAAAGACTGCAGTTTACATTATCGATCGCCGTGAGTTGAAATCGAACAGCAAGACTGTTACCGCTCAACGTCTGGAAGTAAACGAACCCTGTATTCATCTTGTGGCTGATTATGAAAACCCGGATGACAATATCACGGTCTATATGCTGCATACGCCCGCCACGAATACGGCTGAACTCATTCAGGAACACGATCGAGACCTAAAGGGCCGATATTTCCCCAAACGTTTGATCGGATATGGAACCTTGCCAGTACTCGATTTAAGCAGCATTGGCAAGCATGTGTTGGATGTGAAACAAAGAAAAGTTGCTCACTCGCNNTTGCCAAAACGAATATTCAAAGCCTATAAAAATATAAGTTCACGAAGGGTGTCTCTCGATCAAATGATTGGCGGAGAAGGACTCCAACACAACAACTCGATATGCAGGATCACTGCAGACGACTTAAAGATCGCAGATGCATATGTATTCCCCGATGCTGTATTACTGCTTACCATTACCTGTTTGGAATCAAAGGGTAAAGAGCACCCCGGCTACGTGCTCGCCGGGGTTGTCAAAGACAAAATCGTTAGCGACAAATCGTCAGGGCATGAATATTGGCTGTTCCCTGCTGACAATTTAGCAGGAGGCCCCATTTGTAAATTGGGGCATCCTGAACTAAACAATTCAACTTTGTTCCATGGTGTTTATGTCCCCAATTCAAAAGTTTGGAATCAAAAAAAATCTTCCGAATCCTACCTTGTTCCACTCAGGCAGGATTATCCCGAGTATGAGCTAAGAAAATGGGGCAATGACATCCTGTCTGTATTTCAAGATGTGATTTGGCCGTATTTTGATTTGTCAAAACCAGATCAATCAGGTCAACAGGAATGATACAGGATCGGTCATTTTGATTAAACTTCCTGCCAATTCCAATTTTGGCAAACCTGTTAGCTCTTCGCTGACCTGCCAAACGCTTTTTCCAAATTCACGATCCAATGCATGTGGCATTGGTGTTTCTTCAACCGTCTGGTTGAAGAATTTCCCACTTACATTCTGCATTTCAGGCGCAGCCGCCAGATAATAGATCGCTTCGCCGGAGATGTCTGGTTTTCTCAAAAGGGGGCGCACAAATAACCGGTGGAACCACCTGTAAAGTGGCCCATTATCCATTCCAATATTTGTTTTTACCGTTCCAGGGTGCATTGCATTGATGGTCACGCCAGTACCTGCGAGAATATCCGCGAACTCCCATACTGTTAGAAGTTGTGCGACTTTTGAAGCTCCATATCCCTGAAGACCAATATAATGTCGCCGGGACCATGTCAAGTCATCCAGATCCAACCCTCCAAAACGGTGACCTTCTGAATTGACCTGGATGATTCGAGCGGGTGCGTTCTTAATCATACGATCAAGCAGCAAACGCGTGAACAAGTATGAAGCCAGATGATTTACACAGAATACCGTTTCATGCCCCTCTTCCGTCAATATCCTGGTAGTTCGGTGAAGCCCGGCATTGTTGACAAGCACATCAATTCGTTGAAACTTTTTTAGAATAAAGTCAGCAGCTTTCCGTACGTCTGAAAGTTTGGAAAAATCTGCCAATACAATTTCTACATCTGAAGCATATTTTTGGATGAACTCTTTCCGTAAAGCATTCGCTTTTTCGCTATTTCGGCATACCAAAACCAGCGATGCTCCACCTTCTGCCAACCGCCTCGCTGCCTGATACCCAACCCCGGACGTTGCTCCGGTAATAATGGAAACTTTTCCATCCATGCGTACATCGGTGGTTTTTTGGGTTTGAAACGCGCTATTGATAAATTGAATTTCGTCGGGTAATTTCATGATTGTCACCTATCCAAAATATTTATGCATAAAATTTCTGTAAATCGGCTTGAATCTCGGGATGCCGTTGAATATATCTCCCCATAGATCGTAATAATCCCTTTGGTGAGTAATTCGACCATCATCCCCAAGAGTCAATTTGGTACAACCGTGCATTGGTGTACTTGGGGATTTCTTGAAGATCATCACCATCTTCCATTCCATGAAGACGACCTGTCTATCCACAACAAGGGATGATATGTCCATGGTCAGTTGTTCGCAACGGTTTGTCAGTCGATTGCACATTTCAAGGAATTCTTCTTTTCCTTCGATTTTCTGAATACTGTCTTGAAAGATGATATTCTCATGGTAATAGGGAAAAATATGAGACCAATC
>DNDT01000376.1 GCA_003487525.1 Flavobacteriales bacterium | reverse complement strand
TCCCATCTCTTCTAGTAAAATTGCTAACAACTCCATAATTATAATATTAAATTAAACATAAGAGAATCATTAATGATGTTCCTCCACGGCCATCCCGAAATATAGGGCTGAAAGAAGAGTGAACACATAAGCTTGTAAAAATGCTACCAGTAATTCCAGTGTATTCATAAAAATCGAAAATGCCACTGAAAGAACCGATACCCCCAGTCCGGCTCCCGTTCCGCTTTTTTCGGCAAAAATGAAGATTAGACTGGTAAATGACAAAATAATAATGTGACCTGCCGTGATGTTCGCAAAAAGTCGGAGCATCAGTACAATGGGTTTCGAGAATACACCAAGAATTTCTATTGGCAACATAATCGGAAGCAACCACAACGGCACTCCAGGAGGTTTAATGATGTGCATCCAATAACCCTTATTGGCACTGATCGTTGTAATAACGAAAGTGAAAAATGCAAGTGTCATTGTCACGGCAATATTTCCGGTAATGTTCATTCCACCCAAAAATGGAATCAGTCCAAGAAAATTGCTGATCAATATAAAGAAGAAAATAGTCAGAAGAAATGGCATGAATCGTTCAAAATGCGCACCAATGGACGGCTTGGCCACTTCATCCCTGATGAACAGAATGAGGGGCTCCATGACAGACTGAACACCTGAGGGTGCTTTTCCTTTGTTTCTGACATACCCTTTTGCCGTACTGATAAACAGCCAAAACATCAGGCCAAGACAAATGAAAATACCGATTACGTTTTTGGTGATCGACAAATCGTAGATTTTCACCCCCGAAACCTCATGAATGTGTTCTGCCTCATTGACATAGGTATTTCCCGTACTGGAACTTGTATAAGGTTCTGTTCCATGATGGAATTTACTTGACATAAAAATATCAAGTCCCTTTTCACTGTATAAAATAACCGGAAGCGGAATGGTAAATCCGTCAAATATGTGCATTTGATGAGCATCCTGAACGTGATGGATAATTGTCTCGCCGGCATTGAAACTTTTTTCGGAATGTTTGTTTTCCGAGCTTGAAGCCATTGAAATCTGCGCCAACATTAGAAAAGCGAACAGAGCTCCAAACGAAACAAATAATCTTTTGATTTTCAATATCTTATTCATGCAAAAACAATAATCAGAATGGCTTCTAAAAATTCGTCCGCAAAAGTAGTGAAATCTCTATCATTTAAAAATTATTCAGAACTAATTTTGCCCGTTATTTTCATTGATCGTTGAAGTCTTTTGAGCCCTCATGATTTGCATGGCAGAAAAAGCGGAAAAAGCAACATACAGGCTGACAAAATTTACCGCCCAGATTTTATGATCGCTCACTCCCGCATAAACTACAATAACCAATAACAATAAGGACAAGAACATTTTAAAGCCCAGTGCCCCCAAAAACGTCCAGATAAATACCTGTGGTCTTTTTTTCAAGGACTTGGCAATATAAACCTGTATAAATATAACGACCAGGGTGAAATAAGCAAAGGCTACGTAGTACTTGGTTCCAAATTCAATTTTCACTAGTTCCTGTAGTACAAAATAATCCAGTGGAAGCAAAATAATGAGAAGCACCATCAATCTCAATAAAAACAAAAACATTGATCCAATCATTTTGATGAAATTTCCCTGATTATAACATACATCGAAGCTGCCACTGAAACAAGTGACAAAACGAGGGTAAAAATGGCCGTTTCAAGTTCAAAATATTCGTCCAGTTTAACCCCTGAAAATACTCCTACCAGAATGATGACAATCATTCTGAAGGCAATGTTGCTGTATTTAATAAATCCCTGAGTGTTTCGAAGATAGTCCTTAGGAGACTTTTTGGGCAGCTCGCTCATTTTCTTCGATGCCTTTAACAACACCTCCCATTTGACAGTTCCCTGTAAAGCTGGCACCCGGCTCAATGTGAAGTTGATTCGTGCTGATTTCACCTTCAAAATTACAAGCGGCTTTGAGTGACAGAAGCTCGTGCACATTTATTTTGGCTTTCACCGTTCCGGACAGGTCGGCATTCTTACACAGAATATTACCTTCTATTCTTCCGCTTTCACCAACAACCAGCCTTCCTTCTGTTTCCAGACTTCCCAACAGTTTGCCATCTATTCTAATGTCTCCGGTACATTTAATGTCTCCATTAATCTGGGTTCCAGCTTTAATCATGTTACCCAACAATGATTCCGATTCGTTATTCTTTGCCATTGAATGTTGATTTAATTCTCTTCTCTGCAATAAAACAGGCCGCAAATATATGAAATAGACTGAAAATGAGCTAATAACTATTATTTAAGATAGTTATCGTTGTAGAATGACAGATAGGCCGCCACGTCTTTTTCCTTATAGAAGTAGGCGAAGTTTTCGGTTGAAATAATAAATCGATCGTAATTCTTTTTAACCACTTTCTCCATAATATCCGGGAATTGGGTGATGTTTTGAAGATACACCGTTGCTTCGTCTTTATTCGGAAAATCCTTTACCGATATCATTTGAAACTCATTGTCGAACTTAACGGCACCGACTGTTAATTTTCCCGCACCCATGGCCGATACGTTGTAATTGGACAGGGCTACTTTAACGTCGTCAACCGTTTTGCTGCCACCCGGAACCATAATGACAACGATATGCTCATCCCTGAAATTCTTTTTGTACAATGATTCCCTCTTCTCTTTTTCAAGATCCATCTTGTTCATTCGGTTCAGAAGGTCCTGTGCCGCTTTCCCGACTTCGAGAGACGGGTAATTTGATGTTACTCCTTCCAATTCCCTTTTGAATTCTTCCCTCGTCCCGACCCTGGCAGTTGCCAGTGCTTTGAGGTAATCAAACTGGGGCTTCATATGGCTTTTACCGAAAAGACTGTCGGCTTTAATGCACGTAGCAATGACATCCCGGTATAATTCGTATTCATAAAGTTGATAAGTCGCTTTGTAATACGCTTCCGTCTGCTCTTTTCTATCTCTTTTGTTTTTAATGTATTCCGGGTTATTTATTATTCTGGCGAATTCGCTGTATGGGTATTCGGTGGTTATGATATTTCTATAATAGGCGGCGTTTGGCCCGTCTTCGGTAATCAAGGCAATTCTGTACAATTGATAATACGACGACAACACGTATCGGCATGTGTCGTAATCCTTTACAAGTCTTAAAAAGGATTCATTGGCACTTCGATAATCGCTGAATTCCTCTCGGAAGATATTTCCCGAAGCGTACAAAGCGTCAATGGTCTTGTTATGTGAAACGGCCAGAGCGCTATCGGTTAGNNTTCTTTTCATCCGGATTCGAAAACACAATCAATGTGTTCTTGTTTCTTCTCCTCCAGTTATCTTCATATGGTCTTTCCCCCCATGCACTTTTAAACTCCGATACACCGAAGCTTTTATTGCTCTGATTGTAGAAATACCATTGACCGATTGACCCTCCGTCGTCTCTCCTGTTGGCAAGTTCATAACTTTGAGCAAAACCTCTTTCCAATTGTATTCTTCGGTCTTCTTTGAGTTTTTCGGCCGCCAGAACCATTTCTTCAATCATTTTATCGCGTTCTTTTTCATTCATCGAGGCTATTTTGCGCAGACTGTCTTCCCGAAGTATGGTAAGCAAGTTAAGAACCAAATCGTCCAGGCTTTTTTTGCGGTCGGTGGTTACCTCGAACTTCGGGTGATTGGACGGGAGAATGACAAGACATGAATCAAAGTATGCGTGAGCCTGAATGTATTTTGGTTTGTCAAAATAAATATTGCCTAACAACATATAGGCTTCCGATTTCACCTTGTTGTTGCTAATACTCGTAGCCGCGCTTTTCTTCAGGTATTCGAGGCCCAGTGGTTCGTCATCTTCTCGAAATGCCATCTCTGCCAAGGCAAAGTAAATCTGGTCCCTGAATTCCAGATTTTTCTTGTCTTTTAACATGCGGTTTAAGCGTTTCTTTATCTCGTCACTGTTGTCAGCCGAAACATCATAGGACCTTGCCTGATTTAGCTTGGCATTAAAGGCCATTCTGTAATCAGGTCTCATTTTTAATACTTTTCCGTAATAGGTCGTGGCATTGGCGTAATCTTTCTTTTCGTGGTATATCTGCGCAAGTATGAACGAATACCTTCTTTTGAGTTTTATTGAAGGCGCAAACTCGATGGCTGAACGCAGAAAAGGAATGCTGTTTTCCAGATTTCCTTGTTTAATCTCCAGGTCCGCATAAAGCGCGTAATATTCACTTTTGTGTTCCTGGGAAATGGTCGATTCCTTTATGGATTCAAGAATTTCTTCGGCTCCCCGATAATCTTCCATTTGCATCAGTGAACGCGCATTCCAGATTGTCGCTTCATAATAGGAGGACTTGTCTTTAAAAGCACGAATGATGTATTCGTATATTTCGATCGCGCCGAAATATTCCCTTTTGTGAAACCGCGCCCTGCCAACAAGCAAATACGCCTGATCTATCCAGCGATTGTACTCTTCATTTTTAAGATAAATCGAATGCCTGTCAATGAGTTTCGAACATTTCTTGATGACCTCCTCCATATCGGCATAGGCACCGGCTGCCTGTTCTTCGCTTCCATAAATAAATATTGGCAAGATATAGTTGTAATCGTCAATGCGTGAATTCTCAACCGAAGTTTCATAGGCCCTGACCAACTCACGCGCATTAAAATAATAGTTGTAGTGAGAGGTGGTATTGTGATAGGCACGATGGGAGAACGCACTTTTTTTCCTGGAACAGGAATTTAACAGTCCGGTTGCTATGACCAATAAAAAGAAAAACCTTACGTATAATTTCACTTTGAAGAGTCTCCTTCTGCAACTATCCTAACTCATTACCTGGTCGGATATTTTACAAGGGGCTAAAATACCAAATTAGCATCAACCACTGCCTCTAAGCATTAAAGAGCCCGATATTTTGTGATATTTGCATAAAGGTAAAACATGGTTGACACAGGCAAGAAAAAGCTGTACAAGAGACTTAGGAACAAATACCGTCTTGTAATCCTTAATGACAGTACGTTTGAAGAAAAAGTCTCACTTCGGTTATCACCGTTGAATCTATTTACCATTATCGGTTCATTTGCCCTTTTTCTCATTTTGTCCGTTGCATTGATTATTGTTTTTACCCCGATTCGGGAATACATTCCGGGATATACGGATGTGGATCTGCGCTCGGACGTAATCAGCATTGCGTTTAAATCCGATTCCATCGAAAGACAACTCGAATACAAACAGCGTTATCTGGATAATCTTGGTTTGATTTTAAGTGGAAAACCCATTCCGTCCATCGAAAATGCCGATATCGATTCTTCCAGAGATTACAATAAAATCAATTACAAAAAAACGACCGAAGATTCCTTGCTCAGGGCTTACGTTGAGAGTGAAGATCAATTTAACATATCAAATGCGGTTGACGCATCACCGGGAAAGTTTGGCATTCGAAATTTTACATTCTTCAGCCCGTTAAGCGGCACGGTGACTAACGAATTCGATCTTGAAAAAGAACATTTCGGAGTTGACATTGTCGCTCCCGAAAATGAAGCCATTAAATCTTGCCTTGACGGAACGGTGATCTTTGCAGAATGGACGGTGGAGACAGGATTTGTCATTCAGGTTCAACACGCGAATAATCTTATTTCGGTTTACAAGCACAACGCGGTCCTGCTTAAAAAATCAGGTGATTATGTTAAGGCGGGAGAAGCCATCGCCATCATTGGAAATTCAGGAGAATTGACCACGGGTCCTCATCTGCATTTTGAACTATGGTTTAACGGAAATCCCATTGATCCATCGGTATACATGGTTTTTTAACAAGACGATTTGAAATCCTTTCTATCTAAATTATTCGCTTTCTACATAACCAGATCCATCTATTCCGATCAGAAGAAGGCTGTTGAACTGCAGCATAAAATACTATTGGAATTGTTGAGCCAGGCATCAAACACTTCATTTGGAAAGGATCATTCGTTCAATTCGATCTCATCCTATGAAGACTATAAATCAAAGGTTCCCGTACGGGATTATGAAGCGCTAAAATCGTACATCGACAAGGTGCGAAATGGAGAGGAGAACATTCTCTGGAAGGGAAAACCCATTTACCTGTCCAAAACGTCCGGAACCACATCGGGATCCAAATACATTCCCATAACTTCGGCGTCCATTGGCAATCATATCAACAGCGCGAGGAATGCCCTGCTCTGCTATATCAATGAAACAGGTAAAAGTGCCTTTGTCAAGGGCAAGATGATCTTTCTTCAGGGGAATCCCGAACTAAAAAAAGAAAACGGAATATCGATTGGCCGTTTATCCGGAATTGTGGCCCATCATGTCCCCAAATACCTACAGAAAAACCGATTGCCTTCGTTTAAGGTAAACACCATCGAAAATTGGGAAGACAAGGTTGACGCCATTGTTGAAGAAACCTTACCTGAAGACATGAGACTGATCAGTGGAATTCCACCCTGGGTATTGATGTATTTCGAGAAACTCATTGAAAAGTCAGGTTCGGATAAAATCAAGTCCATCTTTCCGAATTTTTCACTTTTGGTCTATGGGGGCGTGAACTACAAACCATATCAAAGCAAAATTGCCCAGATTATAGGGGAAAAGATAGACTCCATCGAAGTTTACCCGGCGTCAGAAGGGTTCATTTCATTTCAGGATAGCCAGAAAACCGAAGGGATGTTGTTAAACGTGAATTCCGGAATCTTTTTTGAATTCGTCAGAACGGATGAGATTCACAATGAAAATCCGAATAGAATATCCCTAAGGGATGTTGAACTGAATATTAACTACGCCATAATACTGACCAATAATGCCGGGTTATGGAGCTATAACATAGGTGACACGGTAAAGTTTGTGTCCCTGTCACCTTATCGAATAGTCGTAAGTGGAAGAATAAAACATTTCACATCGGCTTTCGGGGAGCATGTGATTGCGGAAGAAGTTGAAGCGGGTGCGAATTTTATTTCGAACGAATTTAATCTCGAAATATCCGAATTTCATGTAGCTCCATTGGTTGTGGCTAAGGAAAATCAACTTCCGCATCATCAGTGGTTCATCGAGTTTAAAAATGAAGGGCATGACCTCGGTGTTATTTCAACTTCTCTGGATAACTTTATGCAGAATCGAAATTCATATTACCGGGATTTAAGAGTCGGCAATATTTTGAAGGTGCTGGAAATAAAAATGATACGCGAAAATGGTTTCAACGAATACATGAAGTCCATAGGTAAACTGGGAGGACAAAATAAATTGCCCCGTTTATCCAATGACCGGATCGTGGCCGATGAACTTGAAAATTATACCATCGATCAATAGACCATAAGACTGAAAATGAATCGTAACCTCGTCTTCCTTTTGCTGTTCCTTTTTTCTGCATTCTCAGGTGCAGGTCAGATTGTGACAGACAAGACCTTTTATGATTTTGGCGAGGTCAAAAAAGAAGATCCGAAATACGTTGATTTCAAGTTCACCAATATTTCAGGTTCCCCGGTAAAAATCATTAAGTATGATACGCCCTATGGGGTTTCCTGTCGATTCTCCGACAAAACAATAATGCCGGACGCATCCGTATTGGTCCGAATAAAATACACGCCAAAAAGAAAGGGTGAATTCAAGACGGACATACCGATATACGTGAGTTCGAACAATGAACCAATCGTATTGACCGTAAAGGGACAGGCCCTGACATTTAATGTTGATGAACGTCTTGAAAGCCCCGAATTTAAAGAGAGCACCGAAAAGAAAATAGGCGAGACCTTCGACCTAAAAATTCATGTCGTGCAAAAATCTGACCGCGAACCGGTTGCAAATGCCAGAATTGAAATCATATGGGACGGTATGATTTACAGAAAAACATTAACCGGTTCCAATGGAACGGTTGAGTCTGATTTTTTCCCCGACAAGTATTACATCGTGGTAAAGGCAGATAACCTTGGGAGATTCGAGTCTGAGTTGAGCATTCATAAAAATGTAAAAGATCTGGTCATCGAACTTGGCCCCGAAGGAACCCTGAGTCAGGTAACCGAAGATTCGGCAGATGTTTACGAGACAGAAATCATTGAATTGCAGGATGAAACTGCGATTCAGGTTGAACCTATGGCAATTCAGGATGAGACAGCGGAAAACCCTTCATTTCCGGACAAGGAATACGGACCAAACAACATTGTATTCTTAATTGATGTATCGGTTTCCATGAAGCAAAAAGGGAAATTGAATTTACTCAAAGCCTCCATGATAGAGTTAACCCACCTGCTAAGGACAATTGACAAGGTGGCCATTGTCACGTATTCTTCCAATGCCACCGTTGCCCTGGTTTCCACACCTGCATCAAACAAAAGTGAGATTATTGACGTCATCACATCCCTAGAGGCAAAAGGCAACACTGCGGGTCAAAAAGGTCTTAAAAAAGCCTATCAGGTTCTTGAGTCAAATGCGATCAAAGGTGGCAACAACCAAATCTTTATTTCGACAGACGGGGCATTCAACCTCGAAAAACAAGACAAGGGAATGCTCAGTACCATTCAAAAACAAGCCAGAAAAGGATACAAAATAAGTGTGATAGGGATTAAAAATGAAAAATGGACGGTCAAGAACATGAAGAAAATAGCCGAAGAAGGTCACGGCAATTACATCCACATAAAAAATTACGATGACGCTAAAGAGTCTCTTGTAACGGAGGTTAAATTGCAGTCCAAGGTCAAAAAATAAGAACTCACAAGCAGGTCGGGATCAAATCAACACAAGGTTTCGGCGGATATCATTCTTTAAAAAATTTCTTTCCGTATCTGTCTATATCATTCTTTTTCAATGCATTATTATTCTATTGGGATGCGCAGGCCCCTATAAGAATTAACAATATTTAATCCCA
>DNDT01000347.1 GCA_003487525.1 Flavobacteriales bacterium | reverse complement strand
ATATGACCCTCGAGTAAATCACGCACCCAAAAGGCAGGACATTTTGTCGAAAGAAGAAAAAATCCTCGCCATAAAAAATGCCTTGAGGTATTTTCCTGAAAAACATCACGCCGTACTTGCCCCGGAGTTTGCGCATGAACTTAAAACCTACGGGAGAATTTACATGTACCGACTGCTTCCGAAATATAAAATTACAGCCAGAAGCATACATGACTTTCCGCATAAGTCGAAACAAGCCGGGGCTATCATGCTGATGCTCAGCAACAACCTCGATCACGCTGTTGCCCAGCACCCCCATGAACTGATTACCTACGGTGGAAACGGAGCGGTATTTCAAAACTGGGCACAGTACAGACTGACCATGAAGTACCTGTCCGAAATGACCGATGAACAAACACTGGTGCTTTATTCAGGTCACCCAATGGGCTTGTTTCCCTCTCACAAAGATGCTCCCAGGGCCGTAATCACCAATGGAATGGTCATTCCAAACTATTCCAAACCCGAAGACTGGGAAAAATTCAACGCACTTGGCGTAAGCCAGTACGGTCAGATGACTGCGGGATCATTCATGTACATCGGACCGCAGGGAATTGTTCATGGCACAACCATTACCATTTTGAATGCCGGTCGGAAAATCGCGCAAGAGGGTGAAGACTTGCGAGGGAAAATATTTATTTCTGCCGGTCTGGGCGGAATGTCCGGTGCCCAGCCAAAAGCCGGAAACATCGCCGGATGCATCAGCATTGTGGCAGAAGTGAATGCAAAGGCAGTTCATACCCGGCATTCACAAAAGTGGGTGGATGAGGTGATCGAAGATCTGGACGAACTGATGAAAAGGGTTCAAATAGCCAGGGAGCGAAAAGAAGTGGTTTCCATTGCGTACCTGGGAAATGTCGTTGACCTCTGGGAACGATTTGCAGCTTCGGATATGAAGGTGGATCTCGGTACGGATCAGACTTCGCTGCACAACCCCTGGGCAGGGGGGTATTACCCGGCAGGCCTCAGTTTTGAAGAATCGAATGAGTTAATGGCCAGCAATCCGGATCAGTTCAGGAAAGAGGTTCAGCGCACCTTGAAAAGACATGTGGCAGCGGTAAATAAATGCGTGGAAAAAGGCATGTATTTTTTCGATTACGGGAATGCTTTTTTACTGGAAGCAAGCAGGGCTGGTGCCGATATCGTGAATGAAAAAGGTGATTTCAGGTACCCCTCGTACGTACAGGACATCATGGGTCCCATGTGTTTCGATTATGGATTCGGACCTTTCAGATGGGTCTGTACTTCCTCCGATCCGAAGGATCTGGAGAAAACAGATAGACTGGCCTGTGAGGTTCTTGAAAAAATAATGCTGGAATCTCCAGAGGAAATTACCCGGCAAATGCAGGACAATATCCAGTGGATCAAAGCGGCAGGAGAAAACAACATGGTCGTCGGGTCACAGGCGCGAATTCTTTACGCGGATGCACAAGGTCGGGTTGAAATTGCCAGGGCTTTCAATTCAGCCATTGCCTCGGGGGAAATCTCGGCTCCTGTTGTCCTGGGAAGGGATCACCACGATGTTTCCGGAACAGACAGTCCCTACAGGGAGACAAGCAATATTTACGATGGTTCTCAATTCACGGCAGATATGGCTGTGCAAAATGTCATTGGAGATTCGTTTCGCGGAGCTACCTGGGTTTCGTTGCACAATGGCGGCGGTGTCGGCTGGGGAGAAGTGATCAACGGCGGATTTGGAATGTTACTGGACGGATCGGACGACAGCGAAAGACGTCTGCAGGAAATGCTGTTCTGGGATGTGAACAACGGCATTGCCCGAAGGAGCTGGGCGCGAAATGAAGGCGCAATTTTCTCGATAAAAAGAGCAATGCAAAAAGAACCAAGGCTGAATGTCACCCTTCCGAACCTTGTCGAAAATAAAATTCTGGATCATTTATTCGATTAACGAAGCTCTGCGCTCAGATCTTTCTTAAGGCGGGTTATCAACTTGCCCATAACCTTGTCAACCTGTATGTCGGTCAGGGTTTTTTTGTCATCCCTGAACTCAAAGCTCACGGCATATGATTTTTTGCCCGGGTCAATCCCCTTTCCTTTGTAGACGTCAAACAAGTTTACGGTACGCAGAATGTTTCGCTCGACGTCTTTTGCGATTCGCTCAATTTCAACGTATTGAACAGATTCATCAAGCAAGAGTGCCAAATCCCTTCTCATTGAAGGAAACTTAGGCAGAGGTGTAAATTTCGTATGCATTTCGGACAGGATATTGACCAGCTGAGCCCAGTCAATTTCGGCTCCGTACACATCCTGATCTATATCCGATTTACTTAAGGTCTCATCGCTGAACTTCCAAATTCGGGCTGTTGATTTTTTTCCAAAATAATATTCCATGCCAAACTCGGCAAACGATTCTTCAAATACCGTTTTTTTAAGCTTTTCGGTTTTAATGCCAACGGTATTTAACACCAGTTCAAGTGATTCTTTCAGGTCGTAAAAATCCGTCTCTTTTTGAGTCTTTCTCCATGATTCATTGCTGGTATGTCCGGTACACCAAAGCGCAACCTTGGACGACTCAATGAAATCTCCATTCTCACCATGTTCGTAGGTTTTTCCAAATTCAACCAACTTCAGATCTTCGGATTTTCGGTTTAGATTGAACCGAATGGTCTCAAGTCCACCTGGATTCAACGACATCCGAAGCACAGAAAGCTCATTGCTGAGGGGATTCATTAGCTTAACGAAATTGGACTTTTCAGATCCGTATTTTTCCGAACTCAGGGAGTTGTTCATTACTTCTTTAAATCCACGGGCGGCAAGCAGGGAGGCGATTCGATTTTTAAGTGCCATTTCATCAAGTGCAGGCCGCGGTGTAATGGCAGACTGCATTCTTTCCGGAATCTCAATATTGTTGTAACCGTAAATTCGCAATACTTCCTCGACCACATCAATTTCACGGGTAACCTCCGCCCTGTAAGGAGGAACACTCAGGTCATAACTCTGTTCCCGCATGCCAAGAATTTCGAAGCCAAGTGAGGTTAAAATGTTCGTTACCTTATCTCCGTTAATGACCTTTCCGGCAATTCTATTGAGGTAATCAAGGCGGAAACTGATTTCTGTCCTTTTCTGCTTTTCGGGATACACGTCCACCACATCCGAACTTATCATGGCTCCGGTCAGTTCCTTGATCAGCATCGCCGTGCGTTTTAACGCAAATACCGTCACTTCGGGGTTTGCACCGCGTTCGTACCGATACGAAGCATCGGTCGAAAGCCCATGTCTCCGGGCCGTTTTACGAATACCGGCCGGAGAAAAATACGCACTCTCGATAAAGATATTTTTCGTCGATTCCTTCACCCCCGAGGTAAAGCCACCAAAAACACCGGCAATGCACATGGCATTTTCGGCATTGCAGATCATCAGGTCTTTTCGATCCAGCTTTCGATCTTGTTCGTCAAGGGTTTTAAAGGGGGTGCCTGAATCCAGCTTTTTAATCACGACCTTATTTCCCTGAATTTCATCGGCATCAAAAACGTGCAGAGGCTGACCTGTCTCATACATGACGTAATTGGCAATGTCCACCACATTATTGATCGGATTCAG
>DNDT01000176.1 GCA_003487525.1 Flavobacteriales bacterium | reverse complement strand
TGCTTAAGGATGACGAAGAAGAAGTGGAATTGCGTCAGGTATTTGGCAAATTGAAGGAAGACGAGGAAAAGTTCAGGTATGATCTGGTTGTTGCCCGAAGCTTTCAGGATGCACTGATTGCCATTTTATTCAATCCGTATATCCAGAGCTGTGTAATACGCTACGGTTTTCCGTATAAATCAAAGAACAATCTCGACCCGATCAATCCATTCATCGCCCACCTCGATAAAATCAATTGCGAAGATACCCTTGAATCTGAAATAGGACCTGTATTGGGAGGAGTGTTCAAGCAATTCAGGCCGGAACTTGATTTGTACCTTGTGACGGATACTTCTCTGGACGACATAAACGATGAGATTCATGAAAATTTCAGGCGTATTTTTTATCGACAGGAAGATCTTCAGGACCTGCATTTGAGCATCATCAAAGGTATTCAGGCGAGGTTCGCGACACCCTTCTTCACCGCATTAAAGAACTACAGTCAGCAACCAACAGGGGTCTTTCATGCCATGCCGATTTCGAGGGGTAATTCCATTTTTAAGTCCAACTGGATACAGGAAATGAGTGATTTCTATGGCAGAAATATATTTCTCGCCGAAACCTCTGCCACCACCGGAGGACTTGATTCCCTTCTGCAGCCAACGGGACCCCTCAAAAAGGCGCAAGAGTTTGCGGCAAGGGCTTTTGGAGCCATGCGAACCTTCTTTGTCACCAATGGAACATCCACCGCAAACAAAATTGTACTACAGGCCATAATCCAGCCCGACGACATCGTTCTCATTGACCGCGACTGCCATAAGTCCCATCATTACGCCATGGTGCTGTCCGGTGCACATGTGGTTTACCTGGATTCATACCCCATCGAAAAATACAGCATGTATGGTGGGGTGAGGTTAAAAACAATCAAGGACACGATGCTTCGTTTCAAGAAAGAGGGCAAGTTGGACAAGGTAAAAATGCTGATCTTGACAAATTGCACTTTTGATGGAATCGTGTATAATACAGAACGAATCATGTCCGAAATTCTGGAGATTAAAAAAGACATGATTTTTATGTGGGACGAGGCCTGGTTCGGATTTGCTTATTTCAACAAGACATACAGGCAACGGACCGGAATGGGGGCTGCACAGAAACTATACAAGAAATATCAAAAAGAAGGCAGCGACAAAAAAGTCAGAGTATACGTTACCCAATCGACACACAAGACACTGACGAGTCTTCGTCAGGGATCGATGATTCACATATTCGACGAAGAATTCAACCGAAAGGTGGAGGATTCCTTTTTTGAAGCCTACATGACGCATACATCCACTTCGCCCTCGTATCAGATACTTGCTTCTCTTGATGTGGGAAGGAGGCAGGTCGAACTCGAGGGAAATGAAATGGTTGAAAAATCCATTGAACGGGCGATGATACTCAGATCAAAAATCACCGACCACCCGATGCTGAAAAAATACTTTGAAGTGGTTACCGTCGAGGAATTTATACCTCAAAAGTACCGTGAATCCGGTCTGAAAAAATATTACGAAGCAGATACGGGTTGGAACAATATGGAAGATGCCTGGGAAAAAGACGAATTTGTACTGGATCCGACCAAAATCAACATTTTTATCGGAAGAACAGGAGTCGATGGCGACGTGTTCAAGAAAGACTTCCTGATGGATCAGTTTGGCATTCAAATCAACAAGACTACCAGGAATACGGTCTTGTTCATGACGAATATCGGTACTACCCGAAGCTCTTGTGTTCAGTTATTGGGGGTGTTGATTAAAATTGCCAAGCAGATGGATGAACGCGAGAAGGCATTCAATAGTGAAGAGCTCAGGCTGCATGAAAAAACGGTCCGGTCGCTCACTCTTGAGCTTCCACCACTTCCTGACTTCAGTCATTTTCATAAAGCATTTACCCCATCCGCTAAATCGATCGAAGGCAAAATTCGAATTCCCTATTTTCTTGCATATAACGAAGAAAACTACCATTTCCTGAAGCTTGATGAATGCATTGCCGCAGTTGCAAACAACCAGGAAGTTGTAGCTGCTTCTTTTGTAATACCCTATCCACCCGGATTTCCGATTCTGGTCCCGGGTCAGGTTGTTACGTCCGAAATACTGGAATTCATTAAAGCCCTGGACGTAAAAGAAATACACAGCTATAATCCAAAACTGGGGTTCAAAGTTTTTAAACCGGAAGTATTAAATCATGACTAAAAAGAGTATTAAATCTGTCCTGAGCAGAACCGAACAAATCAGAATTCTACGCGGTATTTCCGACATACGGCGATATTTTTACATGAATGAAACACCCATTTATTTTATCAGTGCCACCAATTTTAATCTTCTTGGTGCCGACGAATGGGTGAAGGGATTCAAGTTTATCACCTACATTGATTGCTTTGATGGTGAACATCCAAATGTCTTTTCACCGAAACAAAAAGAAAATCCGGAATTCGAGAGCATTGAGGAGATCAATAATTACTTGCTCGAGCACAAGGAGGTTGGAGATTACATTAAAAAGAGAGGTGGAAAACCAAAAGCGCTTTTCCTGATGTTTGATGAAGAAACGGAAAAGTTGGCCGGGCGTTTGGGACTGGAAGTTATGTTTCCTGCGGCAAAACTGAGAACTCACCTCGATAACAAGGTCGTGACAAACAGAATTGCCGAGAAAGCAGGCGTTCAATGTGTGCCTTATGTACTTAGCAAGGTAAATGGCTATCAGCACTTGCTCAAGATTTCGAAAAAACTGGGCAATGATTTGGTGATTCAAACCCCTTTTGGTGATTCCGGACATACCACGTTCTTTGTGTCAAACGAAAAGGAGTACGACAAATACAAGGACGAAATCGAAAAAGAAGAGGAAGTTAAGGTCATGAAGCGCATCAATTGCAGGGGTGCCGCCGTGGAAGCCTGTGTGACCAGGAACGGAACCATCGTTGCCCCGCTGATGACCGAATTGGTTGGGTTTAAGGAGCTGACTCCGTACAAAGGTGGTTGGTGCGGGAATGAAATATACCCGGATGTATTTACCAAAGGAATCAGGAAAAAAGCAAAAAAGTACACCAAATTATTCGGGGATCAACTTAAGAAGGAAGGGTATAAGGGGTACTTTGAGCTTGACTTTTTGATTGAAGAGGAAACAAATGAAATTTATCTTGGTGAGCTCAATCCGAGGATTACGGGAGCGAGTTCCATAACCAACCACGCCGTGTTTGCGTTGGCGGACATCCCTCTTTTCCTGTTTCATATTCTTCAGTGGATGGATGTTGATTCAAGGTACAGTGTAAGTGAAATAAACCGCAGATGGTCGAAACCTGAGAACATTGACAATTGGGGTCAACTTGTCATAAAGCACACCGAAAAGAGCATTGGACTGGTTACACATGCTCCAAAGAGCGGTATCTATGAAATGGACAGCAGCGGAAACATTGTTTTTTCCAGGATGGATAGTCACAGAAGAGCGGTGGAGAGTGAAAAGGAAGGCTTTTTCCTGAGGATTTTACAGAAAGGAGACTACTGGTATGAAGGCGCGGATCTTGGGATACTTGTTGTCAGAGGCAGGTTGATGACTGATGAGTTTGAACTTACCGATCGCGCCAAAAACTGGATAAGCAAAATTAGGGCTGAATTCAAGGCTGAAGTTCCCGAAAATCTACCTCAGCTGGAAAAGAAAGCAGCAGAAATTGGAGGATTCAAAATGATGTAATTCAATTGGTATTTTTGCCTCTGCTTTGACTCAGTCTTCCTATGTTCATAATTGTCCGATCCATATCAGAATCCAAACCCGGTGAGAAGTGGAAACGCCGCTTCCAAAAAAACTGGCCTTTCTATAAGCAGTGGTTTCTTTCCGAAGGATCGGAAGAGCGCCCCGGATACAGCAGCAGTGCGGAATCCTTTGAGAAATACATGCCTGAACTTTTTCCGGTTTATCAGGACTTGTGTGAGTTGGTCGTAGGTGGTGACCTTGAGTCCCGGTTTTTAAGTCAGTGGTGCCCACCGCCGTATATGTCAGGATGCTCCCAGCTTGCCTGGGTAAAAGATGGACCTGCCCTGATCCGGAACTACGATTACGGAATTGAACTTTTTGAGGGGATGATCCTCAAGAGCGAATGGTTAAAGCCGGTGATTGGCACATCGGACAGCAGCTGGGGACTTCTCGACGGCATCAACGCTGACGGACTTATTGCTTCACTGACATTCGGAGGTCGAAAAGTCACGGGAACGGGGGTCGGGATACCACTCATTTTGCGCTACATTCTGGAAACCTGCGGCAACGTTCACGACGCCATCGAGGTGTTGATTCGAATCCCGGTTCACATGTCGTACAACGTGACACTAATCGACAAAAATTCAGAATTCTTCACCGTTTACCTGAGCCCCGACCGACCGACCGAAATTACGCACTGGGCGGCCGGAACAAACCATCAACACGATATCGAATGGCCTGATTACGCAGTGGTTTCCAAAACGTTGGAGCGCAAACAATTTCTTGATCAATGCTGGTTAAATCCTGACGAAACGAGGCAAAGCATGGTACAAAAATTTTTAGAGCCGCCTTTGTTTAACACAAATTACAGAAAACGGTTCGGAACCCTATATACGGCCTTGTACGACGCATCTGCCCTCAACATGAACCTGTACTGGCACAGCCTGAGTTACACGCAGTCCTTTGACAATTTTACCGAACGGAAAGACATGATTCAGATAAGCAGTAATGTAGGGAATAAACTAACCTTGTAAAATGGTTGACGGATTTGTTTTTGAATACATCGGACTAAAATCTTACGGGGAAGTTCTTGAGATGCAGGAAGCGTATTTCAATTTACTGCTTGACGAAAAGAGTAAAAACGGCAAAAGTTCTTCACCGGACAAGATGTTTCTTTGCCAGCATCTTCCGGTATATACGCTTGGTAAGAACGGCGATGAATCAAATCTTCTTCCCCAGGCAAAACAGAGTGGAGCCGAATTCTTTCACACAAGCAGGGGAGGGGACATTACCTATCACGGACCCGGGCAGTTGGTCGGATACCCGATCATTGACCTGGAACGGATGAATATTGGCCTGGCAAAATATATTGAGAACATTGAGCAGGTCATTATTGAGGTTCTGAATGAATACGGAATCACAGGAAAGAGGTTGGAAAAGGCCTCGGGCGTGTGGTTGGACGTCGGCGATCCGGCCAAAGTGAGAAAGATATGTGCCCTCGGAATCCGCAGCAGCCGATTTGTGACCATGCACGGTTTTGCCTTTAACATCAATACGGACCTGAGCTATTTTAATCATATAAACCCGTGCGGATTTACCGACAAGGGGGTTACTTCCATGCAAAAGGAACTGGGTGAAAAACAATATTTCATGCACATTACCGAGCGCGTAATCAATCGATTTAAGCAAGTCTTTGATCTGAACAACACACAGCTCATCTTGCCACTTCAAAGAAATGATTGAACGTCCAAGGATTTTTTAAAACAATATTTCGAAAAGAGGGGAGGAAGTTTAAGATTTAAGTCAGGAATTCATCACCTCATATTGAATCCTCATGGATTCATCGTGGATAAGGGTAAGCAGTTCCGATAAAAACGACTCGCTGAGTCCAAGTGCCCTTCCTTCGGTCATGTAATGCTCTTCGATTTTCTTCCAGCGTTCGACCTGGAGTATGGTCACCTGGTTTCCTTTTTTAAGGATTCCGATCTTGCGGATCATCTCCATTCGTTTAAAAAAATTCTTAATGAGGGCATCGTCAATACCGTTTATATCCTGCCTCAAATTCTGAAGAGTTACAAGAAAATCGGGATTGTCCGTCGAAGGGCTTCTCCATTCGATACCGGAAAGCAGGCTTTGCAATTGCTCCACTTTAATTTGTTGGTTTGCATCGCTGAGCGCGTTTGCAGGAGAAGGGTGAACTTCAATGTGAAGTCCGTTCATGTTCAAATCAATCGCTTTCTGCGCAAGACTTGGAAATAAATCCGGATTGCCGGCGATGTGGCTGATGTCACAGATGATCGGAATCTCTGGTCTGTTTGTCAGCAATTGTATGGGAATACCCCACTGCGGCGAATTGCGAAAAGGCTT
>DNDT01000188.1 GCA_003487525.1 Flavobacteriales bacterium | reverse complement strand
ATTTCAACGCTACGGGCAGGGTCGAAAAATTCATTCCATATGTTTTTGACGATGAAGCAGTGCTGATCGCAAAACTCGAATTGAAGTCTCAATTAATTGATGCCACAGAATTTATGGATGAAGAAGTTGAGGGTGAGGCGGCATCTGCAGACGACGAAGCTGCTGCAACCGAAGAAACAGAAGAACCAATGGAAGTCGTTGAAGTTCCGGGAAATCTAGATGTCGAGTTTAACAGCAGCATTAAAAAAATTCACATGGCGGATTATGACATAGATAATTTCACCGGCATGGTTACCGTAAAAGACCAAAAGATGTCGTTGAAAAACACGTCTCTTGATTTATTGGATGGCCATATAGTGACAAGTGGAAGTTACGAGACCACCAATCCAAAAAGACCTTCGTTCGACTTTGATCTGGATGTGAGAAAATTTGACATCAACAAGACGGTCACAACCTTTAATACGGTAGAAAAGATGGTCCCCTTGCTTAAAAAATCGGAAGGATCGTATTCGACAAAGTTCAATATCAAAGGCGTTTTTGACGAAAAAATGGAAGTGATTGGAGAATCTCTTTACGGAGGTGGAAATCTGCAAACACATCAGGTGGGAATGAAAGATTTTGCACCCCTTGAAATGCTTGCCGATAAACTTAAAAAGGATGAATTGCGAAATCCGAGAATGGATAATATGAACATTGCCTTTACCATGGAAGCCGGTAAAATGTACATGGATCCCTTTGATGTAAAAACAGGAAATATCGTTACAACAATAGCGGGATGGTCGGCATTTGATCAGACAATCGACTACACAATGAGTTCTGCTGTTCCTAGCAAGGAATTCGGCGGTGCCGCAAATCAGGCGGCAGCCAGTGTGCTGAGTATGTTGCAGGACAAAACAGGTCAGAATGTCAATTTGCCTGAAACGGTGATCATAAAATCTCGTGTCACCGGAACGATGGAAGACCCCAAAATAGCCCTTGATTTACCAAATTTTGGAGCGGGTGATGCAAAAGAAGACCTGAAAAAACAATTGGAAGAAGAATTGGCCAAAAAGAAAAAGGAAATGGAAGATAAGGCCAAAGCAGAAGCTGAACGACTAAAGAACGAAGCAAAGGACAAAGCACAGGCCGAAGCTGAAAAAGCGAAGAAAGAAGCGGAGGCAAAGGCAAAAGCCGAAGCTGACAAAGCCAAGGCAGAGGCCCAGCGAAAGTTAGACGAGGAAAAGAAAAAAGCTGAGGAAGAAGCAAAACGCAAAGCTGAAGAGGAGGCCAAAAAGAAATTAAAAGGCCTGTTTAAATAAATCTGTTTTGGACTAGAGAGGGAATGAATGTGTGGAGGAATGCGATATTTGAATTTTTCCTGACTTGTTTTTTGTTATCTGCTTTCACGGTAATTCCATTCAAAACAAGAGGGCAGGAAGATTATTGCAACAAACCCGCCAAACAAGCCAGAAAATACTACGAACAAGCTGAGGCCATCGGATTTAAAGGTGATCAGGGGTATTTTCTGCTTAAAAAAGCAATCAGTGAAGATGAAGAATTTGCAGAAGCTTACCTCCGCCTGGGAGAGATTAATCACAAAAAATATTATACTTCCAATCAGTTAAGGGGCTCTTCGTCAAAGGCCAGCGTGAATTATGAGAAACGGATGATCGATTACTACAACCTGGCAATGGAGTATTGTCCGGAAATTGAAGATTATCGTCTGAATTTTATTCTGGGACAACACTTTTACAAAAAGCGGGATTTCCTTACAGCCAAGGCCTATTTGACGTCGTATGTGGAACTGAAAAAAGGAAGAAAAAGCAATTCGACCATAGAACTTGCAAAATCTTACTTGAGCGATATAGACGAGTATTTTAACATTCTGAACCATCCGGTTCCGTTTAAACCCGTAAAAGTTTTGGGGGCGTCAACAGAAAATGATGAGTACCTGCCGGTTTTGTCTCCGGACAATAAATACCTGTTTTTCACCAGAAAGAAAATGGTAAACAGCGGTTCGGCTTTCGGTAATGTTGAACGTGAACTGTTTATTCAAAGCAAGAACAATTACAACGGAAGTTTTGAACAGGGCATTCCGATGCCGGATCCGTTTAACAAAAACATTTACCAGGGTGGTGCAAGTATTTCGGTTGACAATAAACTGATTTTTGTCACGGTCATCGAGCAAATTAATGTGAATGGATACGGTTTTTCCAATGGCGATATTTATTATTCGGAATTTAAAAACGGGGCGTGGAGTCAATTAAAGAGCCTGGGCGACAACATCAATAGCAGAACTATTTGGGAAGGCCAGCCCAGCATTTCGGCCGACAATAAAACCCTTTATTTCGCACGTGCCATCGATAAGGAAATACCCGGAGAGCATTATGGATTGATGGACATATATAAAACCGAAAAACTGGAAAATGGCTCCTGGTCGGATCCTGTAAATCTTGGTCCGAATATTAACACTTCCGGAAACGAGAAATCCCCATTCATGCACTCGGACAGTTACACCTTGTATTTTTCTTCTGATACCCGAATCGGATTGGGTGGTTTTGATATTTTCTATTCAAAAATGAATGGTGATATGGAATTCACGAAGGCGGTGAATCTCGGTTATCCGATTAACACGGAGAAAGATGAACACGGATTCGTTGTAAGTACGGATGGTCATTACGGGTATTTCGCGTCATCGCTGGAGAATGACAACCTCGACATTTACAGCTTCGAATTGTATAAAGAGGCGCGTCCGGAACAAGTCCTTTTTGTTAAGGGGCAGGCGATATCCGGTCTGGATGCACTTGATGGGCTTGAGATAAAACTAAAAAATGTGAAGACGGACAAGGAAATAGATGCTGTTTTGGATAAGGAAACGGGAGAATATGTCGGTGTGATTGCAGTCAGAGAAGAAGAGGACGTGTTGATGACGGCTAAAAAAAGCGGCTATGCATTTTCATCCCAGTATCTCTCCTCAAGTAAGAATGTTGTAGGCAAGCCGGTTGTTTCGGATCTGGAAGTAAAGGAGATAAAAAAAGGAGAATCGTATCGAATTAACAACATTACCTTCGCCACCAATAAATATGACCTGAACAATAAGGTAAGGGCCATCTTGGATGAGTTTGCCATTTTTTTAAATCAAAACTCAAATCTTGTGGTCGAGTTGCACGGTCATACCGACAATGTGGGGCAGGATGCGGAAAATCAGATTCTGTCCGAAAACAGGGCGAAGGCAGTGTACTCTTATTTACTCGAAAAAGGGGTACATGAAGACAGACTCTCATACAAAGGGTTCGGGCCTTTTAAACCGGTAGCGGACAACAGTACCGAAGAGGGAAGGGCGTTAAACAGAAGAACGGAGTTTCTGGTCCTGTCTGAGTAACCGGAAATTTCCGCCATTTAAGTTAAAAAGTATTATATATTTTTAACATATTATTGAAAAATGGTCATACTTCCCTTTGCTGTAATTTGTATTATTGACAAAAATTAAAACAATGAAAAAATTACTTGTTTCTTTTACACTATTAATGATGTGCTTTGCCGGAACCATAAGCGCTCAGGGCAAAACAGAATATTTTGGCGCGAAAATCGATGCAAAAGGCGCGATAGGTCCGGAACAGTTTCTTAAACAAATGGAAGGAAAAGAGAGCATGGAAGTGAAGCTTGAGGCAAAGATTGAGACCTGCTGCAAGAAAAAGGGATGCTGGATGGATTTGAATTTGGAAAACGGAACAACCATGAAGGTTCGGTTTAAGAACTACGAGTTCTTTGTTCCGAAAGATGCGGACGGTCGGACTGCCATTGTACAAGGTGTGGCTAAAGTAGAAATGACTGATCTGGAAACATTGCGGCATTATGCCCATGATGCTGGTAAAT
>DNDT01000441.1 GCA_003487525.1 Flavobacteriales bacterium | reverse complement strand
AACACAATCTGCATGATCACGTTGAACACCGTGTCGGGTTTCTTGACTTCGTAAGCGTGTTCCGACACATCGAGCTTGTTGTGAATTTCCGAAGTGCTCTTGGCAATCAGAAAAACACCACCCGCAAACAGGATCATTTCACGTCCGGAAATGCGCTCTCCAAAGATGCTGAACAGCGGGTGGTCAAATTTGATGATCCAGGTAATGCCAAGCAACATGGCGATCCGAAGAATCAAGGCAAGGCTCAGCCCGACGATTCGGGTTCCCTGTCTTTTTTGAAGCGGAAGATCCGAACTCACCAATGAAATAAAAATCAGGTTGTCAATGCCCAGTACAATTTCCAAAAAAGTAAGCGTGAGCAAGGCAATCCATGAACCGGGGTCTAAAAAAAGTTCCAAAACGAGCTGTTTAATTGTTCTGAGTTAAAAGTATCAAATCATTGCGGACACCACGTGAAATTCCTATTTTGGAGTCAAATTATTCCGGCAGTATGAGCAACAACATCGTCATCATCCTAATTTCTTCCTTAATCATCCTTTCGTTCTTTTTTAACATGATTTCAAAGAAGACAAACATACCCAGTGTATTGCTTCTGATCGCTGCAGGATTCGGAATTCGCGTAAGCCCCTGGTTTGCTATGATGGGCAGCGCGGTGGATATTTTTCTGACCCTAAACATCCTGGGAGTAATCGGTCTGATCATGATTGTGCTGGAAGCCGCTCTGGATCTGAAAATCACCCGAGATAAACTACCCCTGATATTGCGTGCATTTTTCATTTCCCTGTTCTTGCTGTTTGTTACCTCAGGGGTGGTTGGTTACATCATTCACCGTTCGGCTGAAATTGGATTCCGGGATGCGCTGCTTTATTCCATCCCCCTTTCGGTCATGAGTTCCGCCATCATTATTCCAAGTGTGGCAAGGTTGAAACCACATACCAAAGAATTCATGATCTACGAATCCACATTCTCCGATATTCTGGGGATTATCATTTTTTATATGTTGCTCGACTGGTTTAGGATCTCCGAATTAAAAGCGGTCATGATCGAAACCGCCGGAAAGATCGGCATCACGATAGCGGCTTCGGTGGCGGTTACGTTTGCCCTGACTTTTCTATTTCAGCGGCTGTTTAACGTGATCAATTACTTCCTGATTTTTGCCATTCTTTTGCTGATTTATGCGGTAGGCAAGGAGTTTCACCTCTCCGCACTGATTCTGATTCTGATTTTCGGAATCATGATAAACAACAAGGCCATTTTTTTCAGGGGCATTTTCCACCGCTTTATTCATGATGAAACGTACACCGCCATACTAACCAACATCAAACTCTTTGTAAAGGACACCGCTTTTGTAATCCGTACCTTCTTTTTCTTCTTCTTCGGTCTTTCCATCACACCTGAAGCATTCCTGAATTTGAATACGTATTACGTTGTGACCCTTATTCTTGTAGCGCTCTATGCCATTCGGTATTTTAATTTGAAAATTCTCTACCACGCCAAAATCTTTCCGGTACTCTTTATCGCTCCACGTGGTTTGATAACCATTCTATTGCTTTTCAGCATTCCCGAACACCTGATCAAGGATCAGTTTGAAGGAGACATCACGTTTATGGTAATTATCGCCACCAACCTCATTATGATGTTTGCCTTAATGAGACAACGCGTGCTTGTAAATAGAGAAGGACTTGAAATTTCACCTGAGCCTCCGGAAGAACGAATTGAAAATTCCGAAGAAGAAACCGATAAAGAAGGCAATGAGTCTGCAGAATTGACGTAAATTCGATACGGATTTATGAAAACCCTGATCCGAATACAGTTCTTAACCATTCTGGGCAGTCTGCTCATTCTTCTCACCAAGGCAGTTGCCTATTTTTTAACGGGTTCAAATGCCATCTTGTCCGATGTGCTGGAATCGTGCATAAATGTGGTGGCGGGAAGTTTTGCCTTGTACAGTCTTAAGGTTGCTTCCAGGCCAAGGGATGAAAATCATCCTTATGGACATGGTAAAATTGAATTTCTCTCAGCCACCCTCGAAGGCTCATTGATCATCATGGCAGGCATCCTGATTATCGGAAAGTCTATCTACAACTTTGTTTTTCCATATGAAGTGCACCAACTGGATGTCGGAATCTACCTTACAGCCATCGCCGGTTTGTTCAATTTTTTCATTGGCGGTGTACTTGTCTATCAGGGTAAAAAAAATCATTCGATGACCATGGAAGCAGATGGCAAGCACTTGCTTTCCGATGCCTATTCGACTGTGGGCATGATACTGGGTTTGGGCATCGTCTATTTCACGAATCTTTATTGGATTGACAACCTTATTGCCATGATTTTCGGTCTGATTATCTCCATCACCGGGGTTCAGATTTTAAAAAAGTCCATCGCCGGGATTATGGATGAAGCCGACGAAAAATTGCTGGGTAGTATTGTCAGGACTCTTCAGGAAAACAGGAAGGAAAACTGGATTGACCTGCACAACCTCAGGGTGATAAAATACGGTTCCATCCTTCATCTTGACTGTCACATGACCCTGCCATGGTTTTACGACAACCGGGAGTCACACACTGAACTTGATGAGATCGAAAAACTCATTAAACACCACTACGGTGACCAGGCCGAAATGTTCATTCACACCGACCCCTGTAAAGATAATTCATGCCGCCTGTGCCAGCTGTCCTCATGTGATGTTCGAAAAAACACCTTTGAAACCACACTTGTCTGGACCGTCAAAAACGTCCTGTCAGATGCACAGCACGAATTAAGAAGCTGATGCCAGATTACAATCGGTGATACCGGTCACTTTTATTTTAATTGTGAATGATTAGATTTGACTATGAAATCCAAGGTACTGAAACTTATTGCGGTCTGTGTACTATGCCTGACTATGATAATCGGTGCCATTTACCTTATTGAATACTTAACCAATTGAGAAAAGATGAAAAAGAACATGAGTAGTCTTGATCGAAGCATTCGGTCAATTGTAGCGGCGATTATTGCCATATTGTATTTTACCGGAATTATAAGCGGAACTGTGGGCTACGTATTACTGGCACTTGCGGTGATTTTCCTGTTGACCAGCCTTTTGAGTATGTGCCCCCTGTACCTTCCTTTTGGATTGAGCACCAGAAAGAAAGAAGAAGGCGAGTAATTACTTCGAGATCAGATTGTTAATTTCCTTTCTCATCGGTTTCGAAACCGGCAGAAAGGTGCCGTTGTGCAGAACCACCAGGTGGTCAGTGGTCAGGTATTCCTTTATTTCAGACAGGTTTACCAAATACGAGCGATGAATTCGTTTGAATCCGTCTTCTTCAATCAATCTTTCATAGTGCCCAAGGTTACAACTGGTTACGTACTTCTGGCCGTTTTTGCAATAAATTTCTGAATAAACACCGTCCGCTTTGATGTAACTGAGATCGCTGATTTCGATAAAGGTGATTTTTCCTCGTTCCTTAACCGCCAGTTTGCTAACCTTCTGTTCATTCAGGAGCGATGTGAGTCTGGCCCGATCGTTTTTTCCGTTAATAATTCTTCGTTTTTGAACCCGTCGTATGCTTTCAAACAATTCATCCGCATTTATCGGTTTTAACAGGTAATCAATTGCATTGACCTTGAAGGCCTGGAGGGCATATTGATTGAATGCGGTGGTAAAGACCACTTCAAAGGGAATCTCGGGAAGCTGTCTCAGCAATGTAAACCCGGAGCCATCCTGCATCTCTATGTCCAGAAACAGGATATCAAATTCATGACGGGCGATGACCTCCAGGCCGGTCGTAACCGAATTTGCCGTTGCAACAATTTCGATATCATCGCTGAAACGCTCCAGTATATTTCGTAATACCTGAATCGCTTTGTTTTCATCGTCAATTAGGATGGTTCTAAGCTTCATTCAGTTTATATGGGATTATAATGTTTACTCGGGTTCCTCCCGCATCTCCTTTTTCATTGTAGAGATCTTTTATTTCAAACGAATATAAGTGCTCAAGGTTGCCTTTCTGCAGCAATTCAATCCTGCGCTTTACATTGTTTACCCCAACCGATTGCCCAATGTTTCCGGATATAATTCTCAATTCCGCAGATTTTTCCCTTCCAATGCCGTCATCCTCAATTACAATTTCGATGGAATCACGCACTTTTCTGATACCGAGGTACAACCTTCCTTTTTCATCTTTTTTTGCCAAACCATGTTCGATGGAATTTTCAATAAAAGGCTGCAGGATAATTCCGGGTATCAATGCACGTTCAATATCAATTTCGTCATCGATTTCGACAACAAAATCAAATTTATCTTCATACCTCAGGTTCTCAAGATCCACAAAAATCCGAAGCAGGTCAAGTTCACTTAACAGCGTGTTCTCTGTATATCCGGCCCGGTCGACGATGAGTCTCAGCAAACGAGAAAATTTGTTCAGGTAGAATTCGGCCTCATCATTCTTCTTGAGGTTTATTAAATACTGGATGGAAGTAAGGGAATTAAATACGAAATGGGGATTCATCTGAGCGCGCAGCGCCCTTATTTCGAGATCTGATTTTTCTTTCGACAAGGCCAGATTTTTTCTGGCTCTTCTATCGAGCGACTTGAGTCTCAAGTAAAACATTCCGAAAATAATCCCAATAAAGGCAATTATTGAAACCAC
>DNDT01000324.1 GCA_003487525.1 Flavobacteriales bacterium | reverse complement strand
TCTTAATGATTCTGGATGCAGACCTTACCGTACCACCCGAAGACCTGCCTAAATTCTACTATGCACTTGCATCAGGCAGGGGCGATTTTATCAACGGTTCCCGACTGGTTTACCCAATGGAAAAAGGGGCAATGCGCTTTTTAAACAACCTGGGCAACAAATTTTTCAGCCTCGTCTTTTCGTGGCTATTGGAGCAGTCCTTGAAAGACACCCTGTGCGGAACCAAGGTGATGTTCAGGAAAGACTACATTTCCCTGATCAACAACAGGTCGTATTTTGGGAACTTTGATCCGTTCGGGGATTACGATTTATTGTTCGGAGCCTATAAGCTGAACCTGAAAATCATTGACCTCCCGATTCGTTATCAGGAGCGTACCTACGGAGACACCAATATTTCCCGGTTCAGGCATGGGCTGCTGCTGCTGAGAATGTGCTTCTTTGCATCGAAGAAGATTAAATTCTGGTAAGGAATAATATCTTAATTTTGAACGCCTTAGGGAAAGAAGAGAGAGTGAAAGACAAGGACATTTCCGATCGAAAAAAAGAGCATATTGAACTGGCCATGCGCTCGCAGTTGGCGCATTGGTCAAACGATAAGCGCTTTTACTATGAGCCCTTGTTGGGTAAACACCCGGATAAGCAAGACGTTAACGTACGATTTTTCGACAAAGAACTTCGCTTTCCGATCTGGGTTAGCAGCATGACTGGTGGAGCCAAAGGAGCAAGGCATATTAATGAAAATCTGGCGCGAGCGTGCAGTGAATTTGGACTGGGCATGGGACTAGGTTCCTGCCGACCCTTGCTCGAAGATCCCAGTAAATACCTCGAAGACTTTGCGATCCGGTCAATAATCGGGCCAAAGCAACCCTTGTTTGCAAATCTCGGAATCGCCCAGATCGAAAAATCGGTTAAATCCGGTGAGGTTTCGAAGATTGAAGACCTGGTCGGCCTCCTGGATGCAGACGGATTGATTGTGCATGTGAATCCGCTTCAGGAGTGGATTCAACCCGAGGGCGACCGATTAGTCACTCCGCCCATCCAAACCATTCAATCCCTTCTGGAGAAAACAGATATTCAACTAATCGTAAAGGAAGTTGGTCAGGGAATGGGACCGGGGAGTCTGAAAGAGTTGATGCAGTTGCCGGTAATAATCGAGTTTGGAGCCTACGGGGGCACAAATTTTTCTCAGCTTGAAATTAGCCGAAGAGATGGCGGGAATGAATCGGAGCTACAGGAACTTGCTTACCTGGGACACACGGCAGATGAGATGGTAACGTACTTTAACAATGAAAAGATCAGACTCGGAGATATTGCATGTAAAGGGGTCATTGTATCAGGAGGAATCAAAAACTACCTTGATGGGTATTATTTTGTGAAGAGACTGAGTCATACGGCGGTGTATGGGCAGGCATCGGCGATGCTGCATCATGCCCGGATATCGTATGAATCCTTGCAAAATTTTATCAGGGAACAAATTGACGGGTACCTGCTGGCAAGTGAATTACTAACCTTACGTTAATAAGATGGAACCCATAAAAGGATTTTCAAAACTGTCAAAAGAAGCCAAAATAGAATGGCTTGTCAAAGAGTACCTGGATAACGATAAATCCGCGTATGACCTGATACATTCTTACTGGCATTCGGATAAAAAAGTTCAGAAGCTCCACGATGAGTTTATCGAGAATACCATTACCAATTTCTACATGCCCTATGGCATTGCACCGAATTTCCTGATAAACGGAAAATTGTATTGCATTCCAATGGCAATCGAGGAAAGTTCGGTTGTCGCAGCAGCTGCAAAAGCCGCAAATTATTGGTTGCAGAGAGGAGGATTTAAGGCGGAGGTCATTTCCATGCTAAAGAATGGCCAGGTACATTTTGCGTATTACGGCGATTACGACAAACTCCTGAAGTTTTTCAACCGGATCAAGTACAAGTTTTTTGAGGATACGGCCGAGATTACGGCCAATATGAGAAAAAGAGGCGGAGGTATCCGGGACATTCAAATCATCAACAAAACCTTTGAAGAGCCAAACTACTATCAGTTAAATGCCACCTTTGAAACAGGTGATGCCATGGGTGCCAATTTCATCAACTCCTGTCTGGAGCAATTGGCACAGACCTTTAAGCGCGAATTGGCAGAGGCTAATGAAATCGAAGAAGAGTTCCGGGACATTATGGTCATCATGTGCATCTCCTCCAATTACACTCCGGAGTGTTTGGTGCACGCCGAAGTGAAGTGTCCCATCAGTGACCTGACCGATTTTGAAGGAATCAAACCGGAAGAATTTGCCAAAAAATTCGAGCAGGCCATCCATGTGGCAAGAATTGAACCATACAGGGCCACAACACACAACAAGGGAATTTTTAACGGCATCGACGCGGTTGTACTTGCCACCGGAAATGACTTCAGGGCCATTGAGGCAGGTGGGCACACCTATGCTTCACGGACCGGACAATACAGGAGCTTAAGTGATGTCAGCATCGATGACGGTGTCTTCAGATTTTGGATAGAAGTCCCTATTTCCCTGGGTACGGTTGGTGGGATAACCACCCTTCATCCAATGGTTAAGCTATCCCACAAAATTCTGGGCAATCCGAATTCGGCAGAATTGATGAAAATTGTGGCGGTCGCAGGTTTGGCTCAGAATTTTGGTGCCGTGAGTTCATTGGTGACGACAGGTATCCAACGCGGTCACATGAAGATGCACCTTCTGAATATTCTGAATCAGTTGGAAGCAACCGAATCGGAAAAGGAGCAAATTGTAGAGTATTTTAAAACAAGAGTGGTGACATTTGCCGCAGTTGCGGAAATATTTTCAAAAGTCCGCGGTGGCAAGGTAAATTCCAAAAAGTAGGTTTAAGGTTGATCCGGAGTCAGAAATTTCATGCGAATGGCAAGCTGTTGATCAGCGCTGAATATTTCGTGTTGTACGGGGCGGATGCCCTTGCTATTCCCACGTCCAGAGGCCAGGGCATCGAAGTTTCAGGTGATCCGGGCGGAAAAAAAGAACTGACCTGGACAACGAAGGTGATGGGTGAGACGGTCTACTCGTCAGTTTTTGACCATATGGGTAAATGTACGGAAGCGAAAACGGATAATTTTTCACAGACACTTGAACAGATTTTCAGGTATCTTCTGTTAAAAAAGGGACCCGGTTTTTTAGAAAGCCGTCTTCCGCTTCACGTTGTTTCCGAGATCGAATTTCCATTGGACTGGGGACTGGGAAGCAGTTCCACCCTGATCTCCAACCTGGCGGCCTGGGCAGATGTTGATCCCTATGATTTTCAACGGTCCGTGTTCAAGGGCAGTGGTTACGACATTGCATGTGCACAGTCAACGACCCCCATTATTTATCGCCTGGAAAATCAACGTCCGATATGGAAGGAAGTGACATTCGACCCGACTTTTTCGGAGCACTTGTTTTTTATTCACCTCAACAAAAAACAGAGCAGCAGGGAGGCAATTTCGCGCATAAAAAAGCTTGAAAACGAAGTAACCCCAAAATTGCTGATGACCATTTCGGACATGACGGCAAAAATGTGTCATTGTAAAAGCGAGAAAGAGTTTGCCTTGCTTATGACCAGACATGAGGAGATCGTTTCTGCTTTTCTCAACATAAAGACCGTAAAGGAAAGACTGTTTAGGGACTACCCGGGAGGGGTAAAATCCCTGGGGGCCTGGGGTGGAGATTTCATCATGGTCACCGGAACGGAAGACGAAATGGGGTATTTCAGGGAAAAGGGGTTTAATACCATCCTTTCCTTTGATGAAATGATCCTAGCACCAAGATGACGTAAAATGGAATTACTTGAACAAATTAAATCGGCCAACATTTCAATTGCAGAAGGAAGCACCTCCTGGAGCAGCCCTTCAAACATTGCGATGATCAAGTACTGGGGGAAATATAGCGGTCAGCTTCCGGCAAATCCCTCGATGAGTTTTACACTTGATCATTGCAAAACAGAGACAAGGGTGGACTTCAGAAAGGGAAACGGGAATGGTGTATCCTTGGAATTTCTTTTTGAAGGGAAGGCCAATGCCGCATTCGAACAGCGGATATTGAAATACCTCAATTCCATTTCGACGGTACTGCCAATGCTCGAAAAACTGCATTTGTCCATATCGAGTTCAAACTCCTTTCCCCATTCCAGTGGCATCGCATCCAGTGCATCGTCGATGAGCGCACTTGCATTGAATTTGGTTTCGATTTTTAACGAATTGGCTGAAGAAAAGCTGGAACAAAATGAATTTCTGCAATTCGCATCGTTTCTTGCGCGACTTGCATCCGGCAGCGCATGTCGTTCGATATACGGTGGATTTACCGTGTGGGGTGAGAGTGATTATTTTTACGGAAGCAGCGATTTGTACGCCGTACCGATAAACAGTGAATATATTTCTCCAATTTTTAATGATTTGTGCGACGATGTATTAATCATTGAAAAAGGAGCCAAGAAGGTCTCGAGTTCGGCGGGTCACGAATTGATGCACGATCATCCTTTTGCGGCAAATCGATTTGATCTGGCGAAAAGCCGCATGGGTGAAATTCGCGAAATGATGTCCTTAGGGGATATAGAGGGATTTGGCAAACTCATTGAAAAAGAGGCACTTATGCTACATGGAATGATGATGACCTCGGACCCTTACTACATTCTTATGAAGCCAAATACGCTCTCTGTCATCGAAAAAATATGGGAATTCAGAAGGGAAAAAAACATTCCCGTTTTCTTTACGCTCGATGCCGGAGCCAATGTTCACGTGATTTATCCTTCCGAACACACGAAAGTGGTATCTGAATATATCCGCGAAAACTTGCTTGTTTATTGTGAAAATGCAAGTTATCTTTGCGACCGCATGGGTACAGGACCCAAAAACCTGAATGCATGAGATTGAAGGATCCACTTTTTTACGCAAAAATTTTACTCTTCGGTGAATACAGCATCATTGAAGATTCAATGGGGCTATCCATCCCGTTCGATTACTACCAGGGTAAATTCAAGAAAGTTGCGATAGACAGTGAGTTCAGGGAACGATCCAATAAGCATCTTCGCGATTACTGCGACTATCTGCAGACCCAACAGGATCAGGAATTGCTCATGTGCAAGTTTGACCTTGCCAGGTTTAACAAGGACATTAACGAGGGCCTTGTATTTGACTCCAATATTCCTCAGGGTTTTGGTGTAGGTAGCTCAGGGGCGTTGGTTGCCGCCATTTATAACAAATACTGCAAAAAGCCGATTTCATCTGGAGAAAAATTAAAAAAACACCAGATTACGGAACTCAAAATGATCTTCGCTCAGATGGAGTCGTTCTTTCATGGAAAGAGTTCGGGAATTGATCCGCTTATCTGTTACCTCAACATTCCGTTGCTGATTAAGTCCAGCTCCGACATAGGTACGGTGGGAATGCCTGATTCACGTCAGGGCGAAGGTGCTATTTTTCTGCTGGATTCCGGAACACCCGGTGAAACACAACCTCTGGTAAATTTATTCATGGAGAAACTGAAGCAGGATGGTTTCAGAAAGATGGTAAAGGAAGAATTTGTCAAGTACAATGACGAATGCATTCAGTCTTTTCTTCAAAGTGACATAAAATCTCTGTTCAGAAACCTTAAAAATCTATCCCAGTTTTTGTTTGAAAACTTTAGCCCGATGATTCCCGCTGTATTCCATAAATTGTGGAAGGAAGGCCTTGATTCCAATGCCTACTATTTAAAACTGTGCGGATCAGGTGGCGGTGGATTTATTCTCGGATTTACTCAGAACCTTCCCTACGCACAAAAAGTCCTGAACGGATATGACTTAGAAGTCATTCATCGTTTTTAAAATTGAATAATAAGAATCATTGAGCATGGAAACCGGTAATCAATTTTCCGGCGGACGTCTGATCGCGTTGAAGGTAATTTCGTTGCTTTCGCTTGTCAGGTGGTACAACATATTGTTGGTTGTCGTGGCTCAATACCTGGCCTCCACTTTTATCATCAATGAACCGTCCAATTGGAAAGGTGTGGTTCTTGATGTGAACCTTTTCCTGCT
>DNDT01000002.1 GCA_003487525.1 Flavobacteriales bacterium | reverse complement strand
GGGGAACATTGCATGGTCTCTACCTGGTGGTGGAACGTCTTCTAAACTTGAGACGTTCTTCAGACGCTAAATATCCAAATGGAAATTGGTTCGGCTCAGCTTCCTGGCTGTTCACATTCATTTTGGTTATCTTTGCCTGGGTCTCGTTTGCCATGAGAGTACCATTCGCATTGGATTTCTGGCGGGAACTATTTTTTGGTAACCTGGTCGGATTGAGAGATTACCGTCTGTTATTTTCCCTTGCATTGATAATCCCTGCCATCGGGCTAGATTGGGTTCCGTACAACAAATCTTATGATTTCTTTTTTCTACGACAAAAACAGCTTACCCAGGCATTCCTTCTCGCGACCGTAATCATGCTGATTTTCCTAACAACCATTTCTGGCACAGGACAACCTTTTGTGTATCAAGGTTTTTAGTAACTAATTCAATTCCCCAGCGTCCTTATTTCATACTCTTCACACCAATTGGACACAATAATGGCTTCGCACCCTCCTAATATTCTTGCACTCATCCTTACTTACAAACAACGAGATAAAACCCTTGCCTGCTTGTCTGATCTTCTGAAAGGCAGGGATATTCCTTTCAAGGTACTTATTTGGGACAATGGTTCAGAGGATGATACTCTGGAAGCTGTTAGAAAGAATTTTCCAACTGTATTGACCCATTATAGTAATACCAATTTAGGAGTTGCCGGCGGGCGAAACGCTTCTGCACAAATGGCGATTAACCAATATGGAGCAACCCACTTGCTTTTCCTTGATAATGACATTCTGGTAGAGCCCGGCTTTGTTGGCTCCCTTTACAAACCTTTCGAATCAGATACCCTACTGGGGCAAACTCAATCCAAATTGCGTTTTATGCATGACAGGAGTTTGATCAATGACGGCGGCGGAGCACAAATAAGTTTTGTATTCTGGAGAGTAAAACCTGTCGGGTTTGGCGAACAGGACAGGGGTCAATACGATGCGATGCGTCCGTGTATCTCATGCGGTGGAGCGATGATGGTACGGTCAGATATTTTTCAGAAACTTAACGGGTTCGATCCACTCTTCGGTCCATTCGGTCCCGAAGACCTGGATTTTTCTTTACGCTTGCAGAAATCCGGTTATAAGGCAATTTATATTCCAGAAGCTGTTGGGTATCATCAGGTAAGCCATACCTTTGGCAAAGGATATAGCGAGGAATACGCCAGGCACAAGTCGCGCCATTGGTTGCTTTTTATGAAGCGGCATGCCAATATCTGGCAGAAGATGGGCTTTTATTTTTTTGGAGCACCAGTTCTGGCAATACAAGTAGTTATTCGCGAGACACGCCGCGGAAACTTTCGTGCCATTCGTGGCCTAGTGCAAGGTTTATTCCATTCAAAAAAGGCAGGCTAAATGCGTCTCAGTATTCGGATAACCCAATTGAAAGATAGGATCATTTTACTGCTTAATAAGCCCTGGATGCATTATGTATGGTTGTTTCTGATTACGCTATTTGCCGCCGCTCTACGATTTTACAAGCTGGGTGCCTGGAGTTTTTGGATCGATGAAATTTATACAGTCAATCACGCCACGGCTCATTTCAGCACCTTTCAACTAATCATTGAGCACTTACCACCAAACAGGAACTGGGTGCCCTTATCAGTGATCTTAACTTCACAAGCATTCAACATTTTTGGGGTGAATGAAATGAGCGCAAGGCTCACCGCAGCAATTATAGGGATCCTTACCTTACCTTTACTGTACCTTCCTGTACGGAATATGTTCAACACCCGGGTCGCGCTTATTACCATTCTGCTCTTGGCTGTCTCACCCTGGCATTTGGAATGGTCTCAAAATGCCCGTGGGTACACTTCGTTAATGTTCCTTTATACACTTGCATTATTCGCCTTTTNNGTAATATTAATTTACCTGCTGGCATTAATATTTCTTCCCATCGAAAAACCATCTGGGTTGCGGTTAAAAAACATCTATGTTCTGTTATCGCCTGTCCTATTATTAGTTTTATACCAAATTTATAGCTTGACTCAAAATGGCAATTCTGCAATTGAGTCGATCACAAATGAGATTGTGACCACGTTTTTTGGAAAACCTATCGAAAGCCCATTTACACAGGTCACCTTCATGGTGTTCAATATTGGGATCCCCATCTTCATACTTTCCCTGTTTAGTGGAACTTATCTTTTACTAAAAAGAAATCGTCAAGGACTGCTGATCACCCTCAGTGCATTTGTTCCATTTTCCCTTGTTGTCTTTCTCACGCCTTTTATGTTTACAGAAGAGCGTTACGCCTTCATCACCCTGCCGGGCTGGCTTATTTTGGCTGCAATTGGAATCGACGAATTGTTAATCCGCATGAAGAAAACTGAGAACCTTCTCTCGATCAGCATACTGGTTATATTACTCGCAGATGCAATGGGGGCAAATCTCATATATTTTCATACAAACAATGGAAATCGACGCGACTGGAGAGGAGCATTTGCAGTTGTTAGCGAGAACATGCAGGAAGGTGACATTGTTGTTTCCACATGGCCTGTTTTGGGAAATTACTACCTCAAGCAAGATGTTCTGT